>JBDNHX010000563.1:0-29599 GCA_041688565.1 Planctomycetaceae bacterium | reverse complement strand
TAAATACGGTCGGCATGATCGTTGGGGACACCAGGCATCGGCCGAACGGTTTCAGTGTCACCGAAGATGGTGTTCAAATCGGTCAGGCCAGTGCCATTAGGACCCGTTGAGGCGTAAATAACGTCACGGCCCCAACCGCCGACGATTCTGTCGCTCCCGCCATTGCCATAAACGATGTCATCCCCAGTGGCCGCATAGAGCCGGTCTGCATCAACATCGCCATAGATGATGTCTGAGTGTTGTGAAGCGGCACCACTCAACGCTGCATTGACATCCTCAAGATCCCCATACACCGTGTTTCGTTCACCTCGGACTCCACCGCCAGTACGTTCGGTGCCTGCATAAAGGGTATCTGCTCCGGTTCCGCCGATGACAGTGTCTGAACCCGCTCCGCCAAAAGCAGTATCATCTCCCGGCCCGGTATCAATGGTGTCATTTCCGAGACCGGCATCCACGAAGTCGTTCCCCTCCTGCGCAAAGACCGTATCGGATCCCGCACCAGCGTCGATTCGATCATTGCCACCGCCGCTGTCGATCACATCGTTTCCGCTACCGCCCTTAATCTCATCAGCGCCCAATCCGGTCAGAGCGGTGATCCGCAGCGTCGGGCCGATCTTGCCCGTGACCGTCGCATTGTCGCCGATGATGACATCATCTCCAAGATCCCCGTCGATATAGTCATTCCCGTCCTGCCCACGGAGCACATCGTTCCCTTCTTCGCCGAAGAGCTTGTCATCTCCTGCACCACCATCAAGAAAATCGGCACCTCGCCCGCCGTAAATTCTGTCGCTTGCACCGCCACCAACGAGGGTGTCATCACCCTCTTCGCCATAAATCAGATCCGCACCATCACCGCCATCAATCACATCAGCACCGAGGCCGCCGAATATGGTATCGTCACCATCGTTGCCAAAAATCCGATCCACCAGTGGGCCACCTGTAATCTGATCTTTTCCTCCTCCTCCGCTGATCACGGCACCCTTTAATCCGGCAGTCAGAATGTCATCTCCTTCACCGCCTTCCAGAGTTGCGTTCCCGCCTCCAGCTTTCAGCTTGTCCTTGCCTGCGCCACCCATAAGTGTCACAGGAATGGTGACAAGATCACTGATCGTGATATCGTCGTCACCGCCGCGGCCATCAAAAGTTATGCTGGTGACACCGCTATAGAGCTCTAATCGCCCCTGTGACTCCACCTTGACCTGACCAGCGGTATTTCCCGGAAGTATCAGGAAGTCGTCACGATTTTCAGTTGTCGCCAGTTTGAGTACGCCCGACTGTACGACGGCGAGCGGCTGGGGAGTGTTCACAGGACGCGGAACACTAAAGTCGAGCAATTTAACTTCCGCGAGTTCGTAGTCCTTGTCGAGAAGTGTCACGAAGCCGAGCGGGGAGTCAAAGCCAACCTTCACATAGGCAAACAGCTTGGCGGTCAATTGCCCTGAGACGTCGAATATGTGGATGGGACCAAGATTGAAGTTCGAGACGAGTTCCTGCACTCGAATCTTGCCGTCTCCGTCGTCATCATGCAGGTTAAAGAACACGTCAACAAAGATTCCGCCACCAACTCCAGCCCGGGCCACCACCACGTTCAGTTCCGCTGCTGCCGTGAGCGATCCATACAAAGTCACTTCCGGAACGTCCGGGCCTGTACCATCCACAGAGGCCGTATCGGAAATGAAGAAGCCCTCGAAGATTCTTCCCGGTTTAGTAAATCCACTATCCGCGAAGCTGCGCAGACCATAGGTGTCAAATCCAAAAGCGAAGTCAGCCTTGGCCCCGATCGTCCCTTCAATTCTTGCCCCGAGCGGGCCGATAATTGGGAAGAATTGACTGTAGGTAAACTCAAGCCCCATCTCCGGCATATCATAACCGAACAACGTAATATCACGTCCCAGCAGCAACGCCATTGCACTCGCTGGATTTTCAAGGATCGGAAACTTGAAGCCACCGCCGGTAACGGATTGAGACGAATTAAAGGCGGAACTTGCCGACGCTGACTGTTTATTAATCTGCGCCCGGATCTTATCGAAGCCGATGCTCTGAACTCCTTTTGGCATCAATGTGCCCAGAGCACTTCCGTTGCGAGAAAGGCGACCATCAACGGAGAATTCGCCAAGATCGATCCACATGTCGCCGGTACCAACGCCACTCAGCTTATTTGCCAGCTTATTAATATCGGCTACAGCAGCAATAAAGTCGGCTGCCTTGTTGTATCCGAAGATCCGGGCAATATCCAAAAGCGTCGTGGTGCCGGCCAGGTCTGAGATGACAGGCAGGGGCGCCGTCAGTACGTCAAGAATTGGCTGGACGGGCTTCAGTGCTTTCTGCACCTCTCCAACGATGGGGGCCAGGAAGTCACGCAGGAAACTGCCAAGGCTTAACTGGACCGTGTCGTACGTTAAAACTGGGGCTCCACCAAAGCTTGCGGAATCACCTCCTGTGGCGGCGTTAGCGAACTGCCAGTCGATGCCGAGATTCGTTCGCAAACGCGGAAACTTTGCGCTACCACCAAAGCTGGCGGTCAGCCCCAGATTCACGTCGACTGAGCCATTGAAAGCGGCGGTCGCCTTGATGCCTGAGGCACTGCCGAGACGGGACAGATAAACGATGCCGTCGTTCGGCACCTTGAGGTCAACTTTGAAACTTCCGCTAATCACGCTCGACTGGTTTGTGACATCCAGCTGCAGGAATCCCAATTTCCCCTTGAGCGTAGCCCGACTGAGTTCCGCGCGAACGCTCAGAGTGAGATCATCCGTTTTCGTCGGCGCAAAACGGAAATAGGCCCCGTCAGCTTTCGAAATACCAATGCTGATGTCGAATGAAAATGAAGAAGTCATCCGAATCTTTGCGTTGTCCAGACTCAATCCCAGACCCGGCAATGCCAGATCAAAGTTCATGTTGCTTCCGACAGCGATTGAGCCGCCAAGTCGCAGATCAAACTGTACGGCTCCCGTCGGCGTGGTGAGCCCAATATCATCGATGTTGATTGCCTTATCGCCATTGCGATCACCGAGGAAACCGGCACCATTCAGCGACTCAAAAAGTTCCTGCCGCAGAAATGCAGCAGCATTGGCTATCACTAATTTGCTCGGGGAATCTATGTCCGGATTATCTGACACGGAATTCCGAAGATCCGTAATGAACGAACGCAGTTCCTTCAGATTGCCTCCGATAACTGGCAGGTTGGTGGAAAAGACCTGAGCATCAAGAGTTGTTTCGAGGTACGTAAGCAAACCGTCCCAGCCGTCAAGGAATGCACCCAGATTCGATGTGACGTTCACGGACGACAGGAGCGAATTAAGCTTCGGCGGTGTGATCAACTGGGTTGATCCGGTGATGTTGGCCAGATTGTTAACTCTCAGGACGACCTGGTGGTCTGGAACACGATCGCTGTTACCGTCAGCCGTCGAACCGCCGACTGGCTTAGTGATCGTGGGAGCAAAAAGTGGCAGCGTTGTATTTGCCGACCCGCTGACCGATGACTTGAGGCTTGCCAGCGAGAACTGATCCAGATAAAGACGTCCGTTACCGGGATTATTCAGCGATATTGAGTAAGTTGCCGGCGCGGAACTCGTTGCGTTGGAAGCACCAAGCCGTGCTGAGCCGCCAACGACAAACACGCCCAGCGGGCCAATGGCCGATGTAAACGACATTGGTGCGGTATTGTCAACTCGCGCCGACAACGTCCAGTTCGTTTGGGCCGTATCTGTGTAAAGAAACGCCCTCGGCTGCTTCGGATTTGAGAGGTCGATACCCAGCGAAACCTTAAGGTCCGATCCCGCCTCGAATGTGAGAGGCGCACGAGCACGCAGGTCGATCAGGTTCCCGGGAATACTGCTGCCGAGATCAACCTCAAGCGTCTGCTGCCGTTTCTCCTGTGCCAGGGACACAGCTTGTCGAATATCAATCCTTAGCGCAGTTCCATCAAGGCGGAGAGAGACGAAACCAGCATCAAGGTTTAATCGCTGCTCGAGGAATACCTCCAGCTGCTGCAATGACTCCGCCGGATTCTGCTGCAGCGCGGAAAGTTTGTCAGCAAACTGCCCCGCAGCGCCAAGCGCGTCTTTCAAACTAAGATCAATCAGGGGCAAGGGGGCCTTCAGCAGGCTCTGCCCGACTTCAATCTGTGTCAGCACCCCAGCAAGCTGTTCAAGTGCACCGAGAACTCCACGAACGTAGATTCGTCTGCCCGAAATCTCGCCGTTTGCATTTGAGACTTTGCCGGAAAAACCCAGATCCTGAATTGCCGAAGAGCCATTCAGCGGTGTCAGTGCAAATGTTTCGGAGCCTGTAGAGAGGTCGGTGAACTGCAAGGAATCACTCAGCGCCGAAACTTCGAGCTTGACGTCGCCATCAGTCTTTACCCTGATCAGGTCGATCAAGTCTCCGACGGTTTTGGCGGATCCCAAAGAGACATCGATCGTTCTTCCGCTCCGGGTCCGAATCTTCAGATCGTTCTGACCGAAAACTCTGCGAATTCCCGCTCCATCGTTGAGTCTTGATAGATTCAGAGTAATAGTCATTCCGCTTGTTGACAGTTGTTCCAGACTTTTCAGCGGATTCAGGTTTGTTGTTGAGACCACCAAAGACGACGGCTGAGTAATATCAGGCCACGAGATTCCTATCCCGGGCGTGCCACTTAAACTCAGCCCGGAAACCGTCGTATTCAGCCGGACCGGCAGTTGCACATTCATTTTGCCCGTGACTGAAGCTTTTTGAATAACTCGGGACCAGTCAATGGGCGTGGATGCATTCGTCGTCCTGAGTGCGCGCGAAACTTCGCCCAGAAAGATTCGTCCATCACCACTGGTGGTCGCCGGATCTTTCAGAATCAAATCCGCAGAAGCACTTGCGCTACCATTTCCGTTGACAATGCCAACGTCCACGAAGCCAAACTTCGCGGTCGCGTCAATGTCGGGCGCAACGACATTCACAGTGCCTGTCAATGTGGTGGGGAGGATAAACGTGCGATCGGACAGCGATTCGCCGTGCAACGCATTTCCCAGCAATCTCCCGGTTGCATCGTCATCACGTATCTGAAGCCCAATGCCGAACAATGCGAGTGAATCGTTCGCCGACGCGATTTGAAATTTGACGGGATACGCGGCGGACGGGTTAGCCGCAAACACAAGATCCCGCACAATGAGTCGATCATTTGCAGAGTCCACGAAAACATCCACGCGAGCCTTACCGTCGGCCAGTTTTGAGGCTCCTTCAATCCTCGCGATCAGATCGTTGATTGTTGGCTGACCAGTCGCAGCGAGGTTTCGAAGGTCGACATTGAAGCTTTGATCGTTGCTCAAAGTGACTTTAAGGTGGCTGGTCTTATTGGTCTCGATCGTGACTCCAAGACCGGCCTTTAGCGCAGAAAGTTTCGTGGCTCCCGTCAGCTGAAAATCAGTGCCAAGCGGCTTAAGTACAAAGCCAAACACAAGCTTCTGACTGCTGAGACTGGTCTGTACGCTAACCCTGGAGTTGGTCTTTAAGGAAGCAAGATTTCTGGTGTCAAATTGAAAATCAATGTCCGCTGCCGTTGCCGCTGACTGTCGGAAAATTGACGGCAGCGTCAGCCTGAGCTCAAAGGTCGTGGGATTGTAATTGAGCAACACCGATGACTCGGAAACACCCAGGACTCGCGCCGCGAGGGTTCTCAATTGCTGAATACTGAGGAAATTCAGACTGTTTGTCTCCTCGGAGTCAGCAAAGCCCATCACGGAGCCTCCGGAGAGCTGCAGCGACGTGATCGATGCGGATCGCGAAGCCAGCGCGAGTCGCCCCTGATCCATAACAACCTGCACCAGACCCGCGAAATCGGTGTTCTTTAATGCTCGTGCAAGCGCTTCGCCCAGGTCGCCAGCCAGATCTGACAGCGATTCATTGCTGCTGGTTGTGACGGCGGACAACGAAACGTTGATCGCCGAATTTCCGTTCACAGAAAGCTTCAGGGCAGGATCATTGTTCAGACGGAATGAGGCTGGTGGCGAAACCGAGGCGCGCATCCGCACTCGTCCTAGATCATCAATCAGAGATTCCGTGAACATCTTTCCAAGATCCACGGTCTGACCAAATGATTGCGACAGCAGAGGCACATTGGGGTTGAAATCCGGAGCGTTTCTAAAGCCCGTCAGGATTGAGGCAAACTGATCCATCGCCCCTACAATCGCTTGCGGCGTCAGCAGATTAAACGCGTCAAACTGCGAGACAAAGCTGTCATTTGGTTTCAACAGCAGGGCACTTTGATTAAACAGGTTCTTGACATCGAACGTCCATTTTGCACCCTGCGAGGTCGTGAAAGTCCCGATCGTCGCCTGCGCAGGCAGTTCTCCGGCCAGTCGGCCCGTTGCAGTGAAGCTGACGAGTGCCGACGCAGACTTGGCGGCTAAGTCCTGAGTCGTAAGGACCTGCCCGGCGTTCAATGCGGTGCGCAAAGATGCCTGCAGGTTCAGTTTTCCTGAGGAGACGGAGGCTTCGACAAAGCCAATTTGGGCTGAGGCCTTAAGATTTGCAGCGGCACCATTAAGATCCATCTGAAGATTATGGATCTGTACAAAAAAGCCGTCCGCGTTTACCCCGAACGTGACTTCCACCGTCAACTCTGTTTTCAGCAACAGGTCCGCACCGGCTTTAAATACAATTCTGCTTTTGCTCTGCTCATCACCAAGATCGACGCGTACGCTTCGGGTCGCGCTGCTCTTGAGCTGCAATCGATAGGCAGTAGCCGACTCCGTGGACACACGGCTCACAGAGCCCGGCAAAATACGAGCATCGAAGCCCGAGGTCTTACTCTTGAATGTCTTGACGGCATTGAGAAGATCGTCAGGCGTGGTCAGTGAATTTGAGTTGAAAAAGTTTTTCAGCGGCTCAATCAGTGTCGAACGTACAACGCTGCCGATCTCAAAAAGATCGCCCGTCGTTATCGGAGTCTTCGAATCAGTACTCGAAACAATGCCCAGCAGCGGAGTGGCTGCAGGCCCGATTGTGCGAATCTCTTCCATCCTCGCAGCAGTCTGGTCAAGACCAGACAAGAGGCTGTCCCTCTGCGAAGAAGTCAGAGGCTTGATCGGGAATGGCGATACCGTCGTAATCCTCATTTCCGCTGAATGAGCGGAACTCAGAACTGCCAGTTTTCTGCCAAGGGCAGAATTAACGGCATTAACAATTTTGGAGTTCCCAAGCTGGACAGACTGAACGGCTGACCCGCCCGACGACTCTTTCGACAGACTTCGGATGAGTAACGCCCATTGACTCTCCGCTGCCGTCAATGCCGTTCCTGTGCTGGCCGTTTTAATGGAGGCAGGAATAATCACGCCGATGTCGATGCCCGCTTGATATCCGGTCGTAAACCCTGTCGCCGGGCCACCGGGCGCTTTGCTGATCCGGGTCACGACAATCGATGTGGCTGATGTCACTCCGGCTGCCCTTGCAGCTCTCACTCCTGTCCGAAAGAGATCAATCGTTCCGGATGTACCATACACCAGGGCGCCCGATTGAATCGAATAATCACCAGCCGTGGCAGGCCCGCCGAGCTTGGTCCAAGTGGGCGCATTGGGCGCATTGATCAGATCCACCGTCGCTGCTAACAGCTGAGCATCTACCGTGACATCACTTCCTGCAACACCGGCGTTGGCGAGACCAATTGCCCATTTCGTCAAAGGCCCTTTGATGCCATCGACAACCAGCGCCTTTGCAGCTCCGTCTGGAAACCCCAGATACCTGAGTCTTTGCTGAACTCGGGCAACATCCAGCAGATTGGCACTTTCCCTGACCGCCAGCGCACCGTCGCCGGACATTCCGAATTGAATTGTCAGTGGAACACGCCGAACCACACCGTCAACCAGGACCAGGACATCAATCTGCCCCTGAAACCCTCTTGCAGTCGCTGATGCGTCACCCGCTATTCCTCCGCCAGTACCGGGAGCAAAATAGAAGCGTCCCGATGTTTGAAACGGCTTTGCACCGGTATCGACACGATCTGAGAAGATCACATATCCAGCATCACCACCGTTGAGACTAAGGTCGCCGCGCTGCGGGTTAACCGCAAACGGAATTCCTGTCTCTGCGGTCTTCCCTACAGATTTGAATCCAACAATGGAAAAACTCTGCCCCGGGAACATGGCCGCGACATCGACAGGGAAAACGTCGCCAGTATTGCCACCGGCAACCCAGGCAAAGTTGTCCAGACGAACAATACTGTCAATTGCTGCACCACCTTTGATCAGCTCCACACGAAGCGTCGCGGTCGTTCCCCGCAACTGAGCGGGAACCGGGATGGTTTCAATCGTGTTTGTGGTGGCCGCAAGAGAAATATTGGCAAGAACGAGGCCGTTGCTGCTGATGCGAAGAACATCATCTGCACTGGCATCCACTCGGGACACTGCAACTGACAATGCCGCAACGCCCTCAGGAACGTACATCGCATTATGTGTTCGAGCGGTACCGGACGAAGACAACTGCAGCTGGAAGCCACTACCAACGGCAACAACGTTTGCGTTCCCACCACCACCATGGTGCGACCACCCCGGAACAATGTTAGAGGCTGAGCTACCCGTCAGACGCTTAATCTCGTCACCGGGGCCACTGAAATCCCCATTATCGATGGTCCACGAGTTCCACCGAGAGGCGTAGGCTGCGTTGGTGATTTCGAACTGCGCTGATTGCGAGATCACCGGCGTTCCGGAGGAATCGACCAGACCGGGCGAAGTCAGCTTGTGTTCCTGATCTTCAAAGAAGACAGGTTTACGTTGCGCGCGGACAGCATCACGCGATGTGAGATCTGGCGTGCCCAGTCGTGAAGTTCGATAACCCCAATTCTGACTACTCGGGTTCAAAATCGTTCCAGTATATGCGTTCTGCCAGATGGTGCTGTGAGGATTTCCCCCGCCGGGCTCCAGCGCAACGTTCCACGTGCCGGGAATGGGGCGACCATCGGGAATACCGGGAATCAGAGTCGTCTGGTAATATGTGTCAGCATAAGACACGTTGTCCCAGACAGTCGCACCATAATTGAAGCGAGCGTTTTGCTGGCTTGACGGAAGAACTTGTGGCATCCCCATTAGGTACTGCTGCTGTTCTCCGTCAACCGGTATCAGTGCCTGATCAACATCATGAGGATCCAGGTACGTGACCTGATCTACCTGAATCTCAAACTGTGCCAAACGCTCGACAGCTTCGCTGGTCACCGCAGCGCCAAAGCTGTGGCCAATGAAATGCAGTGGCACATTGGCCGACTGATTCTCCGGATCCACAACGCCCAGTCTGATGAGCGTCGTAAAGAGGGCATCACCCGCCGCCGAAGTCCAGCCAGACGAAGCCTCATTGGATTCAAACGCCCAGTCGAACAAAAGACGAGTTCCCCCTTGTTGGTTTTCTTGCTTCCAGAGGCGGGTAACTTTGATTGTGCGAGATCTATTCCGGCTGAAGCACCTTCGTCGGGGATGTCATAGTCAACCAGAAAAGCGTCGGGATCCGACGTTGATGTTGTTGTGTTGGCTCGCTTCCAGATTTCTTCCGCCATCGGCAACAGCGAATCTCCATCTGCTTCTGTGAGATCAATTGAATCCGGCCCCATCTGGAACCCATGAGTGATGATCGTGGCACCAGAAATTCGGCCATCAAGCAATGCCGCAACTTGTTCAATCTGAACGAGTTGTGAGCCGGAGGTGCCTGCCAAAAGGACTCGATCCTCGAGCACTTCCATTATTCGGATCGAAGGGCGACGAACACGCTTATTCGGTGTCTTCCTGCTACGTTTCATGAGCGTTGCCCTACTGCTGCAATTGTTAAACTGTGACTGATCTGCAAACACCAAACTGAGGCAAGCATTTGAGCAATACCCTGGATTGGGGGCGGTGGTAGCATATAGGACGAGAATTTTCAATCGCAGGCGTTTATTCTCCCGCCTGTCTCCCCACCAGCGTGCTGTTCCAAAAAAACAAAACAGCGCCTCCTTCTGACTCTGACAAAGCCTGTTGACTGATGTTCGCCGATGTCAGAAGTTGCAGTGTTTGTGGATCGATCAAGGAGTAAAATGGCGTGACTGATTCAAGATGTTGCCGATCCGCGAGTCGAGAATGCAAAGACTCACCGGGCCTTTCAGCCTCTGCATCCCGTCGCCGTCCCGACGGTGAAAACCGTTCCGGCGATCAAAGACCAGCGGCGGCCGCAGACGCCGGTCGATAATTTCATTCATTCGCGACTGGAAGCTGTCGGCCTTGCCCCTCAGCCAGAAGCCGAAGCCAGCCGCCGCGACAGACCGCAGCTCCGCGGTAGATTCCCTGGTGGATCGCTTGTTTGCCAGTCCGCATCAAGTCGAACGATGGGGTCGGCACTGGCTGGATGTGGCGCGTTACGCAGACAGCGACGGCCAGGAGAGTGACCGCCATCCAATCCACGATTGCTGTCGCCGAACAGGGCAGCGAAGATGGTGCTCAGGTCCACACCTCTGCAAGGCGGAAGGGACCAGCCCGGGAGAAATAAATTTCCACAGAAGTTGAAGTCGCTGCCGCCATTTATATGCTCAAGATTCGGGCCAACAGCTTTCCAGAACAGCAGCAGATATGCAGTCGTCCGTGCTGAAGGTCAGCAGCGAATTCAACGGCATAGCTCGCCAGACATGGGAAGCGGTTGAGCTGTCGCAGTTCAGAATTCAGAGCCAGGAAAGGATGCACAGAGTCCTCGAAAGTGCTGGCCAGACGCTGCCGAATTAGTCCGCATGGTTGCTCCGCCACGCTGATGAACGTACCGTATACGCTCGGATTCCCACCCGAGTCCCTGTGAAGGTGCAGGCTCGTGCTAAATTTTTCCTTTACGGAGCAGTGAAAACGTGCGTCAGGTGAATCGCTGGATTTTGATAGTGGCTGCCATCCTGCAATGTGCGGCCGGATTAGATGTGATCGCTCAGGGACCATCAAAAGAGCTGGCAATCAAGCTCATGTCGCTTCCGCCGCGGCCCAGGCGTCCCGAGCTGCCGGCGAGCAAGTTGCCGCTGGAGTTCCTGAAAGGCGAACGCGTCGCGTTTCTTGGAAATTCATCTGCCGAACGCATGAATCTGTTCGGTCATTTCGAAACGCTGCTGCACACACGCTTCCCAGACAGTGAACTGGTCATTCGAAATTTTGCACGACCGGCCGAAGAAGTCGGCATTCAGCAGCGGTCAGCCGACTACACCGCGCTGGACGATCCGCAGCTGGCGTTTGGCGCAGATACCTATTTCTGCTTTTTCGGCTTCAACGAATCCTACAGGGGGCCGGAAGGTCTGGACGCTTTCAAGGAAAGTTACGGGCGTTATCTGGATACGATGGCCAGTCGCTATCCTCGTGATGACGAAAAGTCGCCGCCTCGATTTGTACTCGTTTCGCCGTTCGCGTTTGAACCGACCGGCGACCCGTTGCTGCCGGACGGGGCGAAAGAAAATGAGAATCTGAAATTGTATGCGGCTGCAGTCGCGGAAGTGGCTGCGGCTCGCAAGCTTGCGTTTGTCGACGTGTTTGCTGCGTCAGAAAAGCTTTTTTCGGCCGAGCCCGGCATGCAGCTGACGATCAATGGTTGCCATTTGAATGATAAAGGCGATCAGGAAGTGGCTCGTCTGATTGACGAAGCCACGTTTGGAGCCGCATCGCCAGCAAGCTTTGGGAGTGAGTCCTATGAAAAGCTGCGGGCGGCGATTAACGACAAGTCATGGGTTCATCTTCAGGACTATCGAATGCTCAACGGCTGGTACGTTTACGGCGGCCGGCGAACTTACGATACAGAAACATTTCCGCGTGAGTACCTCAAGATTCGCCACATGGCAGAAATGCGAGATCGCTTTGTGTGGGATCTGGCTCAGGGCAATTCGCCCGATGCAGTCGATGATTCAAAGACCGGGGAACTGTTTGAGCCAGCGACACGATTCGGCGAGCCTCGCCAGGATTATTCCGAAGCCGAGGAGCTTCGTTATCTGACGCCTCAGCAGCTGATCGAGCAGACGACTGTCCCGAAAGGCTTTCAGATTCAGGCGTTCGCGGATGAGACCATGTTTCCTGAGCTGGCCAAGCCTGTGCAGCTGAATTTTGATAACAAAGGTCGGCTGTGGGTCGCCTGTATGCCCACCTATCCGCAATGGAAACCGGGCGATCATAAGCCGGATGACCGTCTGATTATTCTTGAAGATTCAGACAATGACGGCAAAGCAGACGCCTGCAAAGTATTTTACGACAAACTGCATTGCCCAACCGGTTTTGAATTCTGGAACGGCGGAGTTCTGGTTGTTGACCAGCCACGACTGCTGTTTTTGAAGGACACCGACGGCGACGACAAAGCCGACGAGGTCGTGCATCTGATTGATGGCTGGGCCTCCGATGATACTCACCACACATGCGGTGCGTTTGAATGGAGCCACAGCGGCAAGCTTCATATGCTGGAAGGTATTGCCACCAGCACAACGCTGGAAACTCCCTGGGGACCTCATCGAAGTCAGGGCGCTGGCGGAGCGTATGTTCTTGACCCGCGAACAATGAAGATCCGCCAGTTTGCTCTGCCGGGTCAGTACAACATGTGGTGCTACGTCTTTAACGGCTGGGGCCAAGGAATTGTCGGCGACGGCACGACGGCAAATCACGCGTGGGACACGCCCTTGTCTGGCGCTCAGTTCGGAGGCCGCACGGGTCTGAATTTTGTGTTCAACAACGAAGGCATGCGACCTGCGCTGGGCAGTGAATTTCTCAGCAGTCGCCATTTTCCGGACGATGTCCAGGGACAGTTCACCTATGCCTGCGTGATCAACATGAACGGGATGCCACGGTTCACTGTGAACGACAATGGTGGCGGATATGCGGGAGCCCGGCTGAAGAATGCAGACGGCAGTCCCGATGACCTGATTCGTTCCTCGGACAAGCATTTCCGTCCAGCGGATCCGCAGATCGGACCAGACGGAGCGCTGTGGTTCGGCGACTGGGCGAACGCTTTGATTGGCCACATGCAGTACAGTCAACGCGACCCGAATCGCGATCATACTCGCGGTCGAATTTATCGACTTGTTTATCCGGAACGCCCGTTGGTTCAGCCCGTAACACAGTACGGAAAACCTGTGTCCGAGATCCTTGAACAGCTGCGCGAATATGAATGGCGAACTCGTTATCGTGCTCGTCGAGAACTGCATGGCCGGCCTGCAGAAGAAGTGCTGCCAGCTGTTGCCGCCTGGGTCAAGTCGCTGAAGTCAGACGATCCCGAATATGATCGTCTGCGAACCGAAGCGATCTGGATTCAGCAGTCTCACCACAAGCTGGATCATGAACTGATCACCGCAGTGATGAGCTGCAAAACAGCCGATGCCCGGGCTGCGGTTATTCGCATTGTGGCTGACGAACGCGAATCTCTGCCGGATGCGATTGCGATGCTTACAGCAGCTGCCAGAGATGAACATCCGAGAGTTCGTACAGAAGCCGCTCGCGGGTTGAGCTTCTTTGATACTCTGGAAGCTGCCGCAGCATTGCTGCAAATGACGAATTTCGACGCCGACTACTGGGTGGATTACACGGTTCAGCATGCTCTGGGGGCCAATGAGAAAGTCTGGCGTGGAGATTTCATCACGGGTAAATTCGCCGACGTGCCAGCGCGAGCCAGCGACATTGTGGCACAGCTGATGGCAGCCTCCAAATCGGGTGCAGCGGCCCTTCCGTTTTTGCAGACCTTGATGTCCCAGCAGCCGAAGCCGGAAGAAGAACGCAACAAGGCGATGACTGCTCTGTCGGGGCTTCAGGGCGATGCCAATCGAGGCCGTGAAGTGTTTGTTCGCAACTGTACCGCCTGTCATAAGGTGGGAAATGGCGAAGGCCGCGAGTTCGGACCGAATCTTGAGGGCGTTGCAAAACGAATGAACAAGGTCAAAATTGTTCAGTCAGTGATTGAGCCAAATGCCGATGTGGCAGAGAAATATCGCTCCACTCTGATTGTTACAACTGATGGCATGCCGACCGCCGGCCTGGTCGTTTCCGAAAACGACACCGAAGTGGAATTGTTCGACGGGAAAGCCGTGCGCAAGATCGCAAAGGCTGATATCGAAGAACGAGTCATTCAACAGCAGAGCAGCATGCCGGAAGGCGCCGCCTCAACCGTCGCGCCGTCTGAATTTATCGACCTGCTGGAATATCTGGCCGCTCAGAATCAGGACGTGGCTCCGGCCAAGTAGTCCCGGTACTGCGGTCTCGATTTGAGAGCCAACGCTTTCAGAGCAAACGGTCGATCCTCACGGATCGGCCGTTTTTTTTGTTCTGTGTTAGCTGGACATCGCCATGTTTGCAAGGTTGGGGATGCGCATCGGACGAAGGTTGCGGCCGACCGCAGGACAGGTCGGGCTGCAAGGAGACACCAGGACTGGGTATGAGAAGTTTGCGGAAGTGGGCTCACTGTTGCCGGAAAGAAGCAGGCTCTACAATCGTTGAAGTTCTTCGCGGCCTGTACGAGAACATTTTCCGCAGTTTGCATCTCAGATTTCGGACTCATGAAAAACGAATTCATAGCCATTCAGTTTGAACTTCTTGCCGATCTGCTGGAAATACAGGGCGCCAATCCGTTTCGCATTCGCGCCTATCGCAGCGCGGCACGAACGATCGCGTCTACGGCCGATTCGCTTTCTGACATGGTGACGTCCGAACAGGATCTGACTCAGTTTGCGGGCATCGGAAAAGATCTGGCAAAGCAGATTCAGGAGATCGTGACCAAAGGCCAGCACTCGGCGCTGGAAGAGCTGCGCAAACAAATTCCCGGCGGCGTGCTCGACATGCTTCGGATTCAGGGGGTAGGTCCGAAGAAAGTGTCCATCTTCTTCAATGAACTGGGACTAAAGTCACTGGCGGATCTGAAGGCGGCCTGTGAGTCTGGGCGGTTGTCCGTACTCAAGGGATTTGGAAAGAAAACGGAAGAGGCCATTCTGAAAAACATCGACCTGGCGGCTGAACAGAGTCTCCGCATTTCGATTGCTGATGCTCGTGCTGCTGCGGAGTTGATTGTGGAAGACCTGAAGGCGTTGCCGGAAGTCGAGCAGGCGGCGGTGGCCGGAAGCTGCCGCCGTCGGCGGGAGACCTGCGGTGATCTGGATATCCTGGCGACCTGTTCCAACGCGGGGCCTCCAATGGATCTTCTGGCCACGCATCCGCTTGTGGAAGCTGTTTTGCAGCGAGGCGACACGAAGCAGAGAGTCCGTCTGAAAACGGGTGTCGAACTGGATCTGCGAGTCGTTCCGGAGAGTTCCTTTGGTGCGGCAATGCAATATTTTACAGGTTCGAAGGAGCACAATGTTGTCGTTCGTCAGCGGGCCAAAGATCTCGGTCTGAAAGTCAACGAGTACGGTGTTTTTCGCGGGGAAGAGCAGATTGCCGGACGAACTGAAGAGGAAGTCTATGCGGCCATTGGACTTCCGTGGTTCCCGCCCGAGCTGCGTGAAAATCGGCGCGAGTTCGAATGGGCGGATGCCGGAACGCTGCCGACTCTGCTGACGATTGAGGATATTCAGGGCGACCTGCATATGCACACGACCGCGTCTGACGGAGCGGCCACGATCGAACAGATGGCTCTTGCTGCTCGGGCACGAGGCCTGAAGTACATCGCGATCACGGACCACAGTAAACGGGTTTCGATGGCGAACGGTCTTGACGCGGAACGGTTGCGGAGACACTGGACGGAGATTCAGGCGGTCCGTTCGAGAATCTCAGGCATTGAAATTCTGTGCGGGATTGAATGCGACATCCTGGAAGATGCGACCATGGATCTTCCAGATGATGTGCTGGCCGAAGCGGACTGGGTAATCGCCGTTTTGCACTACGGACTGAGGCAGCCGGGAGATCAGATCATGAAGCGTCTGATGATGGCCGTCAAGAACCCTCACGTTGATATTATAGGTCACTGCACCGGTCGCATGATTGGTCGCCGCGAAGGAGCGGATGTTAATTTTTCCGAATTGTTTAAGGCGGCTGCCGATCATCAGGTCATGATGGAAATCAATGCGCACCCTAGCCGACTGGATCTGGATGACATCCATACGGCGGCCGCCAGGGATATGGGAATTCCGATCGTCATCAGCACGGATGCCCACAGCGTCAACGGTTTCGAAGTGCTCGAATACGGTGTCGATCAGGCTCGCCGGGCCGGGCTGAAAAAAGACGACGTTGCCAACACAAAATCGCTGGCTAACTTTCGCAAATTATTGAAGCAGTGAGAGTGGAATGAAAGCACGATTACAGATTAGACGCATTTCATTTTTCTGAATGGCATTACGTTTAACGGCAAGCCGCAGTCGCACGTAAAATTCGGACCCGTCGCCTGCGGCTTGCCGTTAAACGATTAAATCAACAGGTCCCTCGTACCCGGTTTATGCCGGGCAGACCTTAAAAAACTTGACGCCGGCGCGTTCCGGCTGATGACTTAAATCGCCGCGGCTAAGGATCGCTCGCCTAAGTGTCTGATCGTTGCCTTTCGCGGAGCGAAAGGCGACAAGTATTGATCGAACGAGATTATGTGTTAAACAGTCGATCGCCAGCGTCTCCGAGACCCGGGACAATATACTTTCGCTCGTTAAGGCAGCGGTCGATGGCAGCCGTGTAAATCCGCACCTCCGGAAAACGTCCGGTCACATGCTGAATGCCTTCCGGGGCCGCAATGATCGAGAGCATAATGATCTTCGGCACCTGCCAGCGCTGCAGTGCCTCGATGGCCATCACCGCGGAGCCTCCCGTGGCCAGCATTGGGTCCAGAACAAAGGCCACATCCGGCGGATTGCTTGCCGGCAATTTGTCATAGTAATGAACCGGCATTGCCGTGGCCTCATCACGATACAGCCCCAGATGCCAGACTTCAAGATCAGCGATCAGATCGGTCAGCGGGGTGACCATCCCCAGGCCGGCCCGCAAAATTGGAATCGCTGCGATGCGTCCTTTCAATTCATGGCACTCAGTCGTCTCTATGGGCGTCTCTACAGCCACCGAACGCACTTCCAGGTCTCGCGTGGCTTCCATGACCAGCAGAGTCGAAAGGACTCGCACGTGCTCACGAAATTCGGCCGGCCGTGTCAGCATGTTTCGAAGTCGACTGAGATGATGCTGGACCAGCGAATGCCTGAGTTCGATCACGCGTTGATGTTTCATGCTGATGACTTCTGTTGGGTTCTTTTTGTGTGTCGACGAACTGACCGGCAACTGCCGGTTCAGGCGATTCCGCTGAGCAGTCGCAGAATTGATTTCGCATGGCAGGAAGATGTAGCAGATCGCCGCCGGAAGTTCTCGTGCTGCGGTATGGATTGGCGAGGTTGAGGCTGCACCGCTCGCCGAAGAACAAGAACATGGCGCGGTACGGCGGACGGCACATGGAATGTGCCTGCTACTTTTCGAAAGGCATTGGCTTTGAGGGCCTGGAAAGCCCGACCTGTTCAGAAATCCATGCGAGGCAGTTTGGCATCGGATCTTTGGATCCTTCTGTTTGAAATCGCGCCGAAAAACCCAAACAGGAGGAATGGGCAGCTTAGTAGCATTTCTGATTGTTAGTCCGGGGACAATGCGTCGAGTTTAAGGCCGCCCCGGCGATGAAATCCAGGACTGATCTAGCAGCGGTTGAGTATCGCCGGGAAAATTTTTGCAAAGCGTCTGGAACGGGGCGTCCGATAGTCGATCTACAGAATGCAAGACGTTGCCCTTCTGGCTTTTTGCCAGAACCAGCGACCCTCTAAGAACAGGAATATCTCATGTCAGAAGACACGCCGATCCGTCTTACACATTCAGAAGAATATGAAGAGATCAGCAGCGAGGAAGTGGACCGCGTTGTGGAAGCTCTGGATCGCCTGATTGAAGGCGTTCAAAGCGAAAACATCAAACACTATCTGGAAGAAGCTGCGAGCAACATCTACTACCTCGTCTACGAAGAAGAAGAGCACCACTCGGACGATTCGTTTGAACAGGCAGCCTGAGAATTCTCAGGATGAAGTCTTCGTTCGTCTAAACGCGCAACGAGCCCGGCAAATTTTTGCCGGGCTTTTTTGCGTTGCTGCTGCTGCGGCCGGATGGTTTGAGCTCCAGAGCCGGCTTAGACGTTGCCGATGGGCCGTTCACTAATGCGCATGGTCTGTATGATCCGCGTGCTCAATCGTCCCGGCGTACGGTTTTCCATTGATCGTCAGACTGAGTTTGGCCGTCGTGGATTCGTCATGCAGTGCGTCCAGCAGTTCTTTGCTGGCCAGCGAGTACTCCGAATTGTTTCCAGAGGCCTGTCCTTCGGTCGTCTTTGCCGTCAGCGTATACTGCTCGGGCTTGTCACCGTTTTTCAGGTTGATCGAGATCTCCGTGGCTTCTGAAAATGCCGCTTCTTTTGCGGTGGAATCCAGTAGATAAACGGTCACTGCACCCGCGTCATCGTCATGCACCACTTCCGCATGAAATTCCTCGGCTCCCAGTTCAACGAGGACTCCATGATGAGGCCCCTCGGCCGGATGAGCGTGTTCCTCATGCCCGTCCGCCGCGTGATCATGATCAGCATGCGAGGCCGCGTTGGTCGGTGGCGTTGCTGAGTCACCGCAACCGACTGTTCCCACGACGGCTGCGAGCGCTGCGGATACGAACCATTTTGATTGAATACGAACCATTGTAATCTCCATAAATGAACAACGAAATTCAAGATTAATTACGAATGCTCTTCGGTCAACTGCACCGCAACGCGCGATTCAGTGACAACGCGTTCTGCAGCGTTCAAGCCAAACAGCCAGAACAGCGCCGGATGCACGAAGAAATCCAGCAGTGTTGAACTTATGACACCGCCAAGAATCACCGTCGCGACCGGGTAGAGGATTTCTTTTCCCGGCTGATCAGCGGCCAGCACCAGTGGAATCAGGCCAATCCCGGCCGTGAGAGCCGTCATCAGCACCGGGGCCAGACGTTCAAGACCGGCCCGGACAATCATTTCCTTCGTCCACGTTTCGCCCTCGTATTTGACAAGGTGCAGGTAGTGGTTCAAAAGCAGAATTCCATTTCTGGACGCGATGCCGGCAAGTGAAATGAATCCGACCATGGCGGCGATGGTCAGCGTCTGATGAGTCAGCACGAGGGCCGCGACGGAACCAATAAACGCCATCGGCAGCGCGGCCATCACCTGCAGCGAAAGATTGACCGATCGAAACATTGTGAACAGGACCAGGAAGACTCCCAACATGGCCACCAAAAACAGCAGGCCCAGCATTCTGGAGGCCTTTTGCTGACTTTCGAACTGCCCGGCGAACTCCACGTAATAACCCTGCGGCACAGATTCCTGCACTGACTTTAAAAGTGCCTGTATCTCCTGAACCACATCGACAAGGCCTCGATCGGCCACATTGCATTGAACCACAATTCGGCGTCGCACTTTTTCGCGGTTGATCGTATTGGGACCGCCGGATTCGTAGATACGGGCCACGGCTTCGAGAGGAACCTGTCCGCCTTCCGGCAAATCTATGGCAAGCCGTCGCAGGGTATCCAGATTCTCACGGGCGTCTTCTTCCAGCCGCAGCACGAGATCAAAAGAACGCTGGCCCTGCAGGATTTCAGTCACACTATGGCCGTTCATTGCCGTCTCGATGAATTCATTCACATCGGCTGCGCGGAGACCGTACTGCAAAAGCCGGTCTCGGTTGAGTTCAATACGCAGCTGAGGCACGATGGTCTGTTGTTCAACAATCAGATCCTTCACGCCCGGAACTTCTGAAATCACAGACTGAATTTCACTCGCCTTTCGACGCAGCACTTCCAGATCGTCACCAAAGATCTTAATCCCGATCTGCGCTTTCACTCCGGAGAGCATATGAGAAATCAGATGGGAGATCGGTTGTTCGACCGCGGTAACAATTCCCGGAATATCGGCCATGGCTTCGCGTAGTTCTTCCAACTGCTGGTCGCGGCTGCGAGGCGACTCTGGATCCATTTCCAAAATGTATTCACTGGCACTCACCGGTTCAGCGTGCTCATCAAGTTCGGCGCGACCGGTTCGTCGAACGATGGAGATCACATCAGAAACGGCCTTCACTCGCTGTTCGACTGTGCCGTTGATCTGATTGCTCGTAGCAAGCGAAGTTCCCGGAGGCAGAAGCACATTCAGCTGCACGGCTCCTTCATTGAACGGAGGCAGAAAGTCCCGGTCCAGCGTTGAAACGGCGAAACCAGCGATCGCAACGGCCACAACCACAACGGCCAGATTCAGTCGCGGGAAGGCAAGGCTGAAGCGAATCACCTTGTCGGCGATCCATTTCAGCCGTCGCAACAGAGGCCCATCTTTTTCCTGATGTCCGCTTGTGGATCGGCCAAGCAGCCAGAGCGAAAGCACGGGAGTGACCGTCAGCGATACGATCAGCGAGGAAAAGATGGAGACGACGTACGCAATGCCAAGCGGCGTAAACAGTCGGCCTTCCATACCTTCCAGAGCGAACAGCGGGACAAATACCAGGCACACAATCAGCGTGCTGAACACAATCGAATTGCGAACTTCCGTGCTGGCTCGATAAACCACCAGCAACGGCGGCAGTGGATTGGCAAGTTCACGATTTTCACGCAGTCGCCGGAAAATATTCTCCACATCCACGATGGCATCATCAACCAGCTCACCAATGGCCACGGCCAGTCCACCGAGCGTCATTGTGTTGATCGACATCCCCGTGATTTTGAAAACAATGACGGTCATCACCAATGACAGTGGGATGGCCGTCAGTGAAATAAATGTCGTGCGGAAGTTCATGAGGAACAGGAATAAAATGATGACGACAAGGATGCCGCCGTCTCTCAGGGCTTCCATCACATTGTGGATGGCACGGTCGATGAACGATTCCTGGGAATACATCGGTTCAATTCGAAAATCCGCCGGCAACGTCGTTCGAAGCTCCGCGACGGCCGCCAGAATCTGCTGCGTGATGGCTCGCGTATCAGCTCCCGGTTGCTTACTGATCGTCAACACGACAGCCGGACCGCCGTCGAACGGGTCAGCCGAACTTTCTTCCACGCGCTGCCCGTCAATCGTCCGTGTGCCGGGCTTTCGGATGAAGGCGCTGCTGTCTCCGCGTTTCGCCTGTGGAGCTTCGACGACACGAGCGACCTGAGCCAGTGCGACGGGGCGTCCATCACGAATTGTGATCACGACCTTTTGCAGGTCTTCAATGGTTTGAATGCGTCCTAGTCCGCGGACCAGCAATTCGTTGGGCCCCTGTTGATCGAGATATCCGCCGGTAGCGTTTTGATTGCTGTGCAGCAGAGCTTCGCGAATCTGGCTGAGCGTCACGCCATAGTGCTGCAGCGATGATGGTTCTACCAGCACGTGAAACTGCTTGCGGCCGCCTCCCATGGTGAAAACCTGAGCCACGCCGGGGATCGTCAACAGCCGCTGGCCGATGACCCAGTCGGCCTGGGTTCGGATCTCGACGGGATCGGTTTTTCCGTTGGAACTCCAGATGCCAAGCACAAGGATCTGTCCCATGATCGACGAGACAGGGCCCAGTTGCGGTCTGATGCCCGGCGGCATTCGTCCACTGACAGCGGCCAGGCGTTCGTTGACGATTTGCCGATCGACATAAATATCAGTGCCAAAGTCGAACTCAACATTGATGATCGAAAGTCCAATTCCCGAAACACTGCGAACGGCCTGAACGCCTTGCGCACCGTTCAATGCGGTTTCCAGCGGAAACGTGACCTGGGTCTCGACTTCCTCGGGAGCAAGCCCGGCCGCTTCGGTCATCACAACAACTCGCGGCCGATCGAGATCTGGAAACACGTCGATCGGCATTTCCAGTGCCACCCATGAACCATACCCCAACAGGAACACGGCCACCGCAATGGTGAGCAATCTCTGGTGCAAAGCAAATCTGATGATGGCGTTAAGCATGGCGGAAGTCGTGAGGCTGAATTGGCAAAGGGCAGTTGGCAGACGCGGGAATTACACGAGGATCAATGGTTGTGGCCTGCGTGAGGGTCAACAGCCCCGCCGGCTTTGTTGCGGACAGCCATCTGCATCTGATGGGCATTGCGAAGCGCGACGATATCGCCAGGAAAAAGAGTTCCGTCGTTGGCGATGACGACGCTCGACTGATCACGATGCAGGACATGCACAGAGATGCGGTCAAAATGGCTTCCGTTCTGCTGAAAGACGAAGAACTCGGCCCCTTCCTGAGCCACGGCATCGACAGGCAAAACGATCTGATCCTTCCACTCTTCAACGGGAATCAAAAGTTGCAGACGCTGGCCTGGTTTATATTTCCATGACAAAAACCGATATCCGTCCGCGTCAGTATTGTCCCGCAGGATTTTATTCTGCAGATCCACGTAGAAACGAAGAGTTCTTGCCTCTTCGTCGATCTCACTGGACACAAATGCAATCGGCAGATCGGCGATTGTCTGGCCATCAGTAAACAGAGCAGTCACCTTCCAGTCGCGAGAGGCAGCAGAACCAATGATGTTTGAATCCTGCTCAAATGCCCGGCCTTCGATATACAAACGGCTGTAGTCAGTCAGGGAACACAAACGGCCTCCCTGTTCAATCGCCTGACCGCGCTGCACATCCAGGGATTCCACCACCAGCGTCGTTCCTGCGTCGTCCGCGGACTTTTCCTTCGGCGTTTCATGATTCGCCGCAGCGAGGTCGTGGGACACTGGCTGGAAATGAGATCGTCCGGTTAACTTCAACTCCGCGGGTGCCTGTTCATGCGATGGCACCATCACACTGAGCTCACTCAACAGCCGCCGCTTTTCTTCAATCTGGCTCACCTGCCGTTCGGAGAGTCCATGCAATCGCAACGCCTCGCGCTGCGCGATCAACAGCGCCTCCAACTTTTCTTTGGCATACTGGCGTTCCAAAACAGAACGAGGCGGAATGACGCCGCTGTCCACGCCAGCCTGGAGTCGTTTGAGTTCGCGATTCTCGACATCCAGTTCCCCCAGCGCCCGAACGAAGTCCGTCTGCGAAGCCACCAGTTCCTCATGAGTCAGACGAATCTGAAACAGCATGGCTCCGGACTGCACGGCTGAGCCCTGCACGGCTGACACATTGGTGATGACGCCTGTCATCGGAGTGGAGACCTGAATCACCGAACGACCGGGTCGCTCGACAATCATCGCGGGAACCGAGATCGTTTTGAAGTAGGCGGAGGTTGTGATCGGCTGAAGGTACTCGGCCGTTAATCCCAGGTTTTTCATTGCCTGAGCGGACAATTCCAGCGACTCGTTCTTCGCCTCACCGCCGTGCGCTACATGGTCATCGTGACCAGGAGCGTCCTGCGCGTGGTCATCCGGATCGATGACGGCAGATTTTCCCGTAAGACGCTGGGTTAGGGAATTCACAGCCGGAGACCATGCATTTCGAAACACAAACGCAGCGGATATGGCGATAGCGCAAACGGCCACAGCAACAAGACGGACTGGACGAGCAGCAGCAAAAAGAATCACGGGGGCACTCCTTCGGGCACAACAATGCCGCGAGAAACGATCCGAGGAGAAGATGGCAGCGCGAGGATCTCCAGCCAAAAAGGCGAAATCCTTTGTGACAGAACGCTGCGACTCAGCCAAAAAAGCGAGCCCACAGAGAACGTATCAAGTCCGCCAGGTCTGTAGTTCAGCGCATAACGCGAGCGCACTGGAAGGAACTGAGTCCAGAGACTCGACGGCCGAACGAGCCTGAAAAGTCGACGTCAACGCACAGGCATCGGATCCATCTCTGACGAAGGCGAACACCGCCAGAAATAGTGGCGGCACAACGGACTCGGCCGACACAAAACTGCAGACTGAATGATCGCAGTCCAACGTATGCTGTTGATGAGGAGTGGGGCTCTCATTCTTCAGCGGCTGCGACTCGCCAGACTGACTGACGCGTGACGGGAAATGTGAATGATGACATCCGCTGTGAGAATGATGATCAGAGGCCGCTGTTTTCTCGCACGGTTGTCCCAGAGAGACGCATCCGTCAGAACACTGATGAGCGTGATGCCATACGCATCCAAAGACGCTGTGCAACAGCATCGTCAGCAGCATGAGACATCGAATCAGGATCGTCACGAACGAACTCCGGGGGAGCAATCACCAACAACCAAGGCTATGGCAAGTTTATCTTAAGATCGCGGCTGTCGGTAGATGAAGATGCTTTTTTCCAACAATCTGTCGATTCGCAAGGGAATCCGGCTCTCTGAAAGTGAAGTGCGACCGCCCCGGCCGTAAATGGCGTGTCCTGGTCGGCTCGTTGCCGCAAACAGTTGTGTCGGCCGGACCGAGCGCAGCGAGCGGAGCGAGTTCCGGCAATAAGCGACGAAGCCGGAACTCGCTCCGCTCGGTCCGGCCTACCTCCATCAGAACATTGCTGTCAGACCACCAGTATCGCCATTCGCTCCACGAATGCTGCCTGCTTGCGATGATGGCGAAGTTCGGTTACGCGACGCCCTGAAATCCCATGGCGGTGAAACGAGCCATCTCAATCGCATCGAGGATCTTAAGAGCGATGATGGATTCGAAGCTGATAATGACGCGGCGTGAGCCCATCGCATCCGGTGTCTTGCGCTCAATCAAAATCAGATCGCCGGACAGCATGTAGCTTACAAACTGAATTTGCTCGCCAAACGTTGTCACGATCAGGCCGGTGCGAGGGATGCTGGCTGGCCACTCGGCAAAGATCCGTCGCATATCCTTCATACCTGTCGCTCCCATAAAATTGCCTTCGTGTAAAATTGCGAGTTGCTTTGCGGGGTTAATTCGGTTCTCACAACATTGGCACTGAAACCCAAGCCCTCATTGCTGCTTCCGCGCCGGACAGTATTCGCGGAAAGACTGGCCTGATCGATACAATCGGCGGAGCAAGAGAAATCCCTGGTATCTTGACCTTCGGACCTACGGACTACTCGTATTCGGCAAGTTTTCACCGGCACTTTCGATAACCGGGAGAACAAGGGAGTCCCTGCGGGCTGTTGCTTTAATTTTCGTTGTCTCCGACCGCATGACTTAGTGGATTACCGTGGCCTCCACAGCTTCTTCTTTTGACTGGAAAGCACTGAGTGCCAGTTCCGTAGCGTCAGTGAAAGCCGATTTGCTTCCGACGTCCGCAGAACTGCCTGCGCTGCCGCACGCCGTCACAGAATTCGTGCAGAAGTCTGCGAATCCCAATTTCAACGTGACAGAGCTCGCGAAGATCGTTGAGAAGGATTCAGCGCTGACCGTCGAACTGCTGAAGCACGTGAACTCATCGATTTACGCGATGAAGCAGCCGGTTCGAAGCGTCAAAGATGCCATCATTCACATCGGGATTAATCCCGCGCGGCTGCATCTGCTGGCCGTCGGAATGAAAGCCGCCACTCGGGCTTTGAAAACAAAACTCATCAATCAACGAAACTTCTGGAATGAGTCTCTTCAGAAGGCACTGTTCGCCCGCGAGATTGCGAGGCTGATGCGACTCGATCAGGGACTCGCGTTTCTCGGCGGACTGCTGCAGGATTTTATCCTTCCTGTGCTGACCAACATGTACGACAAACAGTATCTGGAATTTCTGGACGCGTCGCAGGGATCCAGTGGAGAACTGGTGGATTGGGAACGTCAGGTTTTCGGCTGGGATCATTCTTCAGCCGGCGCTTACTTCGCGGCTCAGTGGCACTTTCCGGACGACCTTCTGTGTGCAATCTTCTTTCATCACTCCCTGCAGTCGACTCTGCAGGAACCGAATGCCGAATTTTTTAAGCTCTTCCCGGTCGCGCTGGCCTCGCTGCTTCCCGATCAGCTGCGTCAGTCTCCGCAGGGATTTGAAACACTCATCAAAGTGGCCCGCCATTGCAGTGCCATTGATCTGCACGCCGTCTGCAAGAAGGTGGATGAAGAACAAATGCTGCTGGCGGAAGGTTATGAGATTCCCAATCACCTGACACAGCTCTTGATTCAATCCGAACGCACGATGGAAAAGTCGAACGAGTGATTCTTCCTGAACGGTTATTAATCGATCATTAATGAAGTGCGCGTCATGGAATCCAAGGAATGATTCGGTGAAGACGAACTGAGTCCAGATTGGCACGTCAATAACTTTGGAAGTGTCGATGGGAAACAGATCTGAACCGCGAATGGACGCGAATGAACGCGAATAAAGTCAAAAAGCCGGAAAAACCAGTTGTTCTCGTGCCCTGACTTTAGAGCGCGGAACGGTTGAAGCATGATTCGAACCGACCACACACTGTATTACTGCAGCCATTCGCGTGAATTCGGGTCCATTCGCGGTCTAAACACCAGTCCTCCTTCGCGCACTTCATTTGTCGTTGAACCGTAAAATGAGCCGCGTTGAACGGCCGCGTTGAACGGCCGCGTTGAACGGCCGCGTTACACGGCGAGGCGATACAGAACTCCGGCCGCGACGCAGGCTGTCAGAGTTACCGCGAGGCCTCGATGAAAGACAAACACCAAAGCAAACGCCAGCAGTGAAATCAGGCATGCAGCTGGCTGCACGGTCGGCCAGACCGGCACTGAAATGTTTCCCCAGAGAAACGGAATCGTTGCCTGAGCGGAAAACAATGTGGTCAGTGCAAAGTTAAGTCCAAGAGTCGCAATGACTCCCACAACGGATGCCGTGATGGCCGTCAGCGCCGAGGCCAGCCAGGGCTTGTGCAATAACTTTTCGATGTACGGCGCCCCGAGGAATATCCAGTAGAAGCATGGGACAAAAGTCACCCAGGTTGTCAGCAAGGCACCAGCAGTTCCAGCCATGAGAGGCGGCAGTCCCGTTCCGTGACGCCACGCGGCCAGAAATCCGACAAACTGAACGACCATGATGAGTGGACCGGGCGTGGTCTCCGCCATACCGAGCCCGTCGACCATCTCACCTTTCTTCAGCCACTGATAACGATCGACGGCCTGTTGATCCACATAGCTGAGCACCGAATATGCTCCGCCAAAAGTTACCACTGCAGCCTTGCTGAAGAATACGGACGACTGCGTATAAACGCTGTCCTTGCCGGTGATTTTCGCAGCCAGCAGGATGGGTGCGAACCAAAGCGTAAGGCAGACAAAACTCACCAGAAGAACTCGCCCGGTTTCCTCTGCAAAACCGCGCCGAGGCGCGGCGGGATAAAGATCATCGCCCAGCGGTGTCAGATTGCTGCGAAAAATTACAGGTGCCAGTCGATGCCCGACAGCCCCGACGATTGCCGCGATGCCAATCACCGCGGGGAATGGTAAAAGCTTCATCGACAGAGTCAGGAAAGAAATCACGGAAATGAAAACCAGCGCCCGGTTCTTAAGCACTCGTCGACTGACTCGCAGAACGGCTTCCGCGACAACGGCCAGCACGGCACACTTCAGTCCGAAAAACAACGACTGCACCGGAGCTGAATCCTGAAAACTAACATAGATCAGGCTGAGAGCCAGGATGGAAACGAAACCTGGCAGAATGAACAACAGGCCGGCCATCAGACCGCCACGAATTCCGTGCATCAGCCAGCCGATGTAGGTCGCCAGTTGCTGAGCTTCCGGGCCGGGTAACAGCATGCAAAAATTCAGAGCGTGCAAAAACCGGCGTTCATCCAGCCACTTCTTTTCATCCACAATGATGCGATGCATCACAGCAATCTGAGCCGCCGGGCCTCCAAAGCTCAGCAGAGAAATTCGCAGCCAAGCACCAAAAGATTCGCGTAGAGTCACCGGCGCATCGGCCTGTGAAATCTCAGGCTCCGCTGCCGTTGCAGCAGAAGGGTCGTCGCTCACAAATTTTCTTTCGGATTTGTGACCACTTCATCTGGCAGCAGATGTCCCATCTTTGCACGCTTGGCGGCCATGTAATTCGTGCGACATTTATGAGGCGGAGCGACGATCGCCACCTGCTCAACAACGATAAGATCAACACCTGAATAGACAAATGCATCCGTCTTTTTGGGATTGTTGGTCAGAAGACGCACGCGGTTCAGTCCAAGGTCTTTCAGAATCTGCAGGCCCACCATGTAGTCCCGCATGTCGGCTTTGAATCCGAGCCGATGATTGGCTTCAACGGTGTCCAGCCCTTCATCCTGCAGCTGATAGGCTCGCAGCTTCGCCAGCAGACCAATGCCACGACCTTCCTGTGGCAGATAGACGACAGCGCCCGTGCCTTCGTCGTGGATCATCTTCATGGCCATTCGCAACTGATCGCCGCAGTCGCAGCGGAGAGAATTCAAAACGTCGCCTGTAAAGCAGGACGAATGCATTCGGACCAGCGGAGCTTCGGCTTTTGTCAGATCGCCCCAGACCAATGCCAGCGGTTCCTGACTTTCATGAGTCACCTGATAGCCAACAACCATGGGAGTTCCCAGCTCTGCGGTTGGCATGGGGACGGACACGATTCGCGTCACAAGTTGTTCGCGAGTCCGTCGATAACGAATCAGTTCCTCTATGGAAATGATCGGGATTGTATACTGCTTTGCCAGCGCCTGCAGCTCGTCATAGTCCGCCATGCCGTGACTGGTCTGACTGCAGATTTCGATGAGCGCGCCTGCGGGCCGCTTTCCGGCCAGACGCATCAGGTCGGTCGTCGCTTCTGTGTGCCCGGCGCGGCGCAACACGCCGCCGTCCATGGCCATCAGCGGATTGACGTGGCCAGGCTGAAGAAAATCATCTGCAATTGCTGCGGGATCCGACAGAGCGCGAATGGTGCGGGCTCGATTGATGGCACTGACGCCGGTCCCTGCCGAAACATGATCGACCGCCCGAAGAAAGGCAGTCTTGTTGGGAGCTGTGTTGCTGGATTCTTCGACGACCGGTTTCAATTTCAGACGTGCGGCGTCGTCGGCAATGATTGGAACACAGAGAGTTCCGCGACCAACTCGCAGCATGAAATCGACCTGTTCGGGAGTGATGGACTCCGCCGCACAGACGAAATCGCCTTCATTTTCTCGATCCTCGTCATCAACCACGATGACCATGCCACCGGACTTAATGGCGTCAATTGCCTGCTGGATAGACTGCAACGGCACGGCATTGTTTTCTTTGCTGAAGTGTTTACTAAGCCGGAATGGTTTGCCCACTCGCGGATTGTAGCCATGTCCCGTCGGAATGAGTAGCCGTTCCGAATTATGAAGACGTTCAGTCGATCTTCAATAACGATCGGTTTTCGTCGTTCGGGAGGAGTGGCTTTCCACGGTCCACCATGCTTCTCTGCCGACCTGGGAGCGTCTTGCAGGGGCCGAACTTCTGTCTCTCCGGAGCTGGTCTGGCCTGATGCGACAACATCGGCGACCGATAAATTGCCGCGGCTGATCTCTGACTGAATCACGGGCAGACCAGCCCCTGACTGCGTGGAAACTGAGGCCGTCGAAGATGTCAGGTCTGGCAAAGCTGCTGCGTCTGTGTCAGGAAGAAACGCGTTGCCTCGTTCGGGAAGGTTAATGGAAGTTGATTTCAACGGCACGGGCGCAACTTGAATGCCACTGCCTCCCGACGGCGGATCCATCTGTTCGCCGGAGATCACTGGTTTTGCAGCTCCGTGAGTGGAAGGCCGGATCACAATTGTTGGGGAGACGCTCGTACTAAGCACTTGGCTATATGACAAGTTGTGCATACGGATTGGCACGGGTGATGATGGCGCAGCGGAAACCGGTTCTGTTGGAGTCGGCATTGGCGGTGACGGTGAAGACAGCGGTGACGGT
>JBDNHX010000562.1:0-2536 GCA_041688565.1 Planctomycetaceae bacterium | reverse complement strand
ACGCATTCTGAAGAAGTTGGTTCGGCCGCCGGTCGAATTTTCGCGTGGGGAACTTTTGGAAGTCTGGCCGGAAACTATCTGGCCGGCTTTGTCCTGCTGGCGCTGCTGGGTGTCCGGACCATTGTGGATCTGACCAGCGGCAGTCTGCTGCTGCTTTCCGCGTTCACATTCTTTGGTGGAAGACGCTGGAGTTCGGCCGCCTCGGCAAATGCAGCTCGCATCTCCTGTGTGACAAAATCGAACGAGACTGCGTGCCCATCTGCGGCGAACAAAACCGCATGGCTCGGGCACGCTCTGCTGATCGTATTTGCATGCAGCTTTGTCACAGGCGCTCTGGAAGGCGCCGCGTTTCGTATTCTGGCCCCGCTTGTCGGCGTATCCATGTTTCTGTCAGCAGGTGTTGTCGGGGTAATTCTGGCCGGGATGTCGTTTGGAAATGCGCTCGGTGGGACTCTTGCCACACGCTACGGATCTCACCATTGCCTGCGATGGTCTTTACTTGCCTGCGGAGTCACCACACTTGCGGTGGCTCCGTTCTGGAAGCTGGCGGTCAGCAGCGGCATCTTTCAGCACCTGCCGCTCATTCCGCAAATTCTATGCTGGTCATTTTCCCTGTTCTTCCTGCCAGCTCTGGCCTTTGGCACTATCACGCCTCAGGTCATTCGTTTATCTGTCAGCGATCTTCGTCGCGCAGGAGCGATCTCCGGTCAGCTTTATGCCTGGTCCACCGTTGGTTGCATCGTCGGCATTCTTTCGGCCTCATGGCTTCTGATTGAAACCGCGGGTGCTGTCCGAACCAGTCTGCTTTGTGGCATGATTCCGGTGGGTCTGGCATTGCTCGTGAAGCCCGCCCCAGCTGCAGGAACAAAGTCTGATCCCCGCATGATTCCGCTGGCTCTGCTGGTTGCATCCGTCGCGCTGCTGAGTGTGTGCAAATCTCCGTATGACCGCGAGAGCCGTTACTTCAGTCTCGCCGTCGCCGATGAAGTGATTGATCAGCGCGAAGTCAAAGTTCTGGTGCTCGATCGTCTGGTCCATTCGGCCATCGATCTGAAGGATCCCTCGTTCCTGCATTATCCTCATGAACGCATTCAGGGCGACTTCACCCGAGCGGCTGCTCAGGATGCCCGGAAAGCCAGGCGTGTTCCGCGTGTTCTAGTTATTGGCGGTGGCGGATATTCGTTTCCTCGCTGGATTGAATCGCAGGCTGATCTCAACGATATACAGATTGATGTCGTCGAGATCGATCCGGCGGTCACCGAGATCGCTCATGATAAACTGGGGCTTGATCGCTCAACCAGAATTCGCTCGATTCATATGGACGGACGGCAATTCGTGAAATGTGCGCCAGCGGCCGACTACGACCTGGTGATTCAGGATGCAGTCAACGACTTCTCAGTGCCTTATCATCTGATGACCGCCGAATACAACGCGATCATTCAGCGACTCCTGCACCCTCAGGGCGTGTACCTGCTCACGGTGATCGATTCGATGGAGTCCGGACGCTTCCTCGCTTCGGCCGTTCGCACTGTCCGGACTTCGTTTGGGGAAACAAAACTGCTTGCTCCGCAGGAGACCCATATGTTGCAGGACCGCAGCGTCTATGTCATCGCCGGCCACCTGCCGAAGAACCAGCTGACAGCCGATGAAGACAATGGTTCACAGTCATCCGGATGGTGGAGCAGTCGGTCGTCGGCTCATGTCTTCGATCAGCAAGAAATCGATGCCCTGCTGACTCGGCGAGCCAGCGAATCGCCACTTCTGACCGACGATTATGCTCCGGTTGATATTCTGATGACCAGCCATTTCCTGAAGTACTCAAAGTAACTTCAAACCATTGACCGTACGGCGGAGAATTCGGCAGCGTGCAGCGGTCCTGGCAACCCGAATGCACAGCCGGCGATCGTGGCGAACGTGGAATTGTTGACACAGGGAATGACGATTTCCCTTGAACGCGGTATACTGCGAAACCCGATGTCAGCACGACAGGATTTCTGCTCGTGGCAAACGCATACGACAACGGGCCGCTTTTTGCGCTGCTCAACATTCTTGATATCTGGCTCTGACCTCCCATGTCTTCCAACCTCACCGATGCACAGCATGAAGCGGTGGAGCACTTCGAAGGGCCGCTGATGGTGCTTGCCGGACCTGGGTCCGGCAAGACTCGCGTGATTACCCATCGAATTGCTCGCCTGCTGCAGCGAGGTGTCGCGCCGGAGAATATCCTCGCCCTGACATTCACCAACAAAGCTTCGCGAGAAATGCAGGAACGTGTAGAACGACTGCTCGGCGGGCTGCGAGTCCGCGTCAGTACATTTCACCGATTCTGCTCACGAATTCTGCGCCGCTTTCCGGAACATGTCGGCCTGAAGAATAACTTCACCATCCTCGATCACTCCGATCAGGTGACGATCGTGCGTCACATCATGAAGGAAGAAAAGCTCGACGGAGTTTTTCACGAACCCGGTCGCGTTCTTGGCCGCATCAGCCGAGCTCGCAATGACATGATTACCGCCGAAGTTTTTCGCCAGCAGTT
>JBDNHX010000113.1:0-10595 GCA_041688565.1 Planctomycetaceae bacterium | reverse complement strand
GTAAGCTTTGGGTCATAACAAGCGATTGCGCAAACAGTATCCGGAGACTGACGTCTCGCGGCTCGCCGAGTTCCAGGCGAGCGGGGGACGTGAGTCTCCTGATTGTGATTCCTGCGATTATGCCATTTAACTTTTGCATGGATGCTTATTACGTTTCTGTTCACTGTCTTCAATCTTTCCGGGGCTCGCAGCTGTGGCGAGAAATGTGGTGGGCGACCCAGGTTTGCAGGATGGAGTCTTTAATGTCCCACAGAATTGCCCACTTTTCGACACATTTCGCAGGCTTCCTTCCCACGGTCGATCGCTCTCCCGCGATCAACCTGGCGGTCGGTGCCCGCCCTCGCCTTGTACTTCAGTTAAGTGGAAACATTTGGCATACTGCCTCCTTCTCAATTCCCGTTTTCGTACAGGGGACTGCCTGACCTGCGGTCAGCTTCACCCCACAAGTTCACGCCCATGTTGGGCGTACCGTTGAACCGGTTTGCCCGATGCCGTTTTTGACTTGGAAACTGCACATGGGGCCAAACACGTTAACGCTAACGTTCGCTGACTAATGCCCGTGAGGTCGAAAATGAAGGACACCGCTGAGGCCATAGGCGAGCTAATCGAGTTGTTTCTCCTTCGCTGCTCGGAACGGTCAACACTGTCAGAATTGAAGACCATGGCCGCAGACCCTAAGCAATGGCGCGCAGCGCATAAGCTCTTCAGCCGAATACGCTGCAAAACCTTGAAAGCGGATAATACCGGTAATCGGCGATTGCAAATTCAGTATTCGTTTGAAGAGTTATGCGCCAAGACGCTGTACAATATCGCAGACCACAGTCAAGGATTTAGTTCCGAGTATCTGCCACCTTTTGACGACGATTCTCCTTTCTATGTGGTGCCGGCCGCCGTTGCTTTGTCGCAGGAAGTCGGTATCAGTGGTTTTTCATTTGAATCGGTCAAAGCACGTATTGATGCAGCAGGGCGATACTGAGCTGATTGCAAAAAACGTAGAGTCAGCGAACTTATAAGATGCAGCCGAGTTGGCGTCGGCGGTTTCTCACATGGCAAGTCAATCGCGCCAACCGGCTGATCCTGATCGTTCTTCTTGCGGCTGCGGCACATGGAATGTGCCTGCTACTATGAATAATTGAACGGGATTGCGATTAAAGCGGGGCAGCGACCAGAACAGTAAATGTCGGCCGATCAGCTGCGGTCTTTTTTGAGCTTCCGACTAGCCTGAATCAGGATATTGCGTTCTCGTGACGTCAGACTGGCTTCCCCTTCGCGGCTGATTTTTTCCAGAATGGGATCCATCTGAGCATCCAGATCGACATCGGTGTGCGAAGGCGGAGCAAAGATTTTCAGCTTGCCGCGATTGCGACGTTTCATTGCCAGGCGTCCGGCGAACTGATCCCACCAGCGGGTGAGCTGCATGTGCCAGCGGACATAGAGAAATCCAAATAGCAACCCGCCCAGATGCGCGGCATGAGCCACTTTAGCGTCGCCAAATCCATTCGTCAGGATCGGCATTGCATCGAACGCGACGAACGCGGCCAGCAGCCATCGCATCTCAATGGGAATCACGCCCATCAGCAGCAAACGCTGGCGCGGGTAGTGCATCGCAACGGCGCAGAACACGGCGTTTACGGCTCCGGAAGCGCCCACAACAGAAACGGGAATCTGCATGATCGAATAAAACGCGACGGAGCAGATGCCGGAGAACACCGCGGACACGAGATAGAACCACAGGAATTCTCGGGACCCGAGAAGATTCAGCAACATGCTGCCGATGGAATACAGAGCCATCATATTGAACAGCAGATGGAACAGATTCGCCGGGTCATGGCAAAAAGCGTACGTCAGCAAACGCCAGATTTGTCCACGTTGAAACAGGTCCGTGGAATTCAGGCTCAGCCAGTCCGTGACAGACGAACCGTCGCCGGCACGAGTGAAAATAATTTGCAGGACAAACACGGCGACCGTCACGGCGATGATTCGCACGAGCATGGACGCTCCACCCAAGCGTAGTCCGCCGGGGCCGCCTTCGAATTCGTCGCGAAGATACTCTCGGTTCTCAATGCCCATGGAGGACTTCTCGTCACACATTTTTTGGGAACAGAATTGCCATTCGCCCGCACCAGCGCGCAGGAACGTGCAGAGCAACTCTTAACAGGATCTTAGGACACAAATCAGCAATCGTCGACGTGAGTTCCAGGGTTCAGACAGTTCTGGTCGTGAATGATGCCCCTCGTAAACATTCCCCACACAGCCAAAACAACCGTCAAAGAACAACCGAAACAGACATGCGGTCAGGAAACGTGAGCCAGTCCGCCTCACGTCTGGGATAAACATTCGAATTTACAACGATTTTCGAGCTCGCCGCGATTTCTGGCGACGGGAAAGCCAATGGACTTGCGTGAATTCGATGGTCTTCCTCTTTCGAAACGCAATTTTCGTCGATACCATGGGCGATCTCGAAAAATCGAGATGATGTAGATGTGTGCGCGCGGATGACAAGGTAATAGAGACTACCACAGAGTCTCTCTTTGTTGTCGTTGTAAGCTCAGTTCGTATCCTGCCGGTAACCCGGTCACGGTTTGCGGCAGTGCGAAATGTTGACCTGGCAGCAGTTGACGGGGTTTTGACACCCGGTCCTGCGGTTGCAAGCAGGTCCGGCGTTTCTCGTCGCTGCTTCCGTACAGGCCGAACCCCGTGCCTTGCATGGGATGCGAACACGGAGCATCTGGGAATAGTGGCCTGTTGGAAGGTTCGCTGAACCTTCACATCCATTTTCCTCTCCATGATTTGTGCGGCGCAGCCGCGAATTTAGTACCAATTTTCCAGACTGAGGATCGTTCTTCGATGACTGACATTACCCTGCTTCGCAACATCGGGATTTCGGCCCACATCGACTCGGGGAAGACGACCTTGACCGAGCGAATCCTGTACTACGCAGGTCGAATTCACAAAATCCGCGAAGTCAAAGGTGGCGACGGCGGCGCGACGATGGACCACATGGACCTGGAACGCGAACGCGGGATCACGATTACGTCGGCCGCAACTCGCGTGGAATGGAAAGATGAAGAATTGGGCAATATGCACCCAATTAACATTATCGACACTCCGGGACACGTGGACTTCACTGTTGAAGTGGAACGTTCTCTGCGAGTTCTCGATGGAGCCATTCTGGTTCTGTGTGCCGTGGGTGGCGTTCAAAGCCAGTCGCTCACCGTAGACCGCCAGATGCGTCGTTACGGCGTACCTCGCATTGCCTTCATCAACAAGATGGACCGCATCGGCGCCAACCCGGTCAAGGTTATGGCGGCCATGAAGGACAAGTTGAAGTGTAACGCTGTTCCACTTCAGATCCCGATGGGCCTGGAATCAGCGTTTAAGGGCGTGATCGACCTGATCCGTATGGAAGCTGTTTACTTCGAAGGCGAAAAGGGCGACGACGTCATTCGCAAGCCGATTCCGGAGGAATATCAGGAGGCCGCTGAATCTGCACGCCGCGAAATGCTGGAAGAATTGTCCCTGCACGACGACGATCTGATGAGTGCCCTTCTGGAAGAAGCAGAAGTGAGCATCGAACAGATTCGTGCAATCATCAAGCGTGCGACGCTGGCTCAGCAGATCGTTCCCGTTTTGATGGGAACGGCTGTCAAAGATAAGGGTGTTCAGGAAGCCCTGGATGCCGTTGTGCGATATTTGCCCGCTCCAACGGAACGAGATAAGTTTGCCAACGACAACAGTAAGCCGATTGATGAAACCGGCCACCATCCAAAGGTGCTGCTGACTGACTCCAATGACGATCCAGTTGTCGCGATGGCGTTCAAGACTGTTGTCGAAAGCTTCGGCCAGTTGACTTACACGCGTGTTTATCAGGGCAAAATCGTCAAAGGTCAGACCTACGTCAATGCTCGTACCGGCCGCGGCGTTCGCTTCGGTCGCCTGGTTCGCATGCATGCGAACGACCGCGAAGATATCGATTTCGGCGAAGCCGGCGACATCATCGCGATCGTGGGTGTGGACTGCGCCTCGGGTGATACGTTTACCTCCGAAGGCGTGCCGCTGTCACTGGAAAATATTTTCGTGGCCAACGCTGTGATCCGACTGTCGATCGAGCCGAAGAAACGAGACGACGCGGATAAGCTTAGCAAGGCACTGGAACGATACCGTCGCGAAGACCCAACGTTCCGCGTAATGACTGACGAAGAAACCGGGCAGACTCTGATCGCCGGGATGGGGCAGCTTCACCTCGAAATTTACGTTGAACGAATCCGCCGCGAATACAAGTGCGAGTGTACTGTCGGTGAGCCACGTGTGGCGTATCGAGAGTGCCCGACCAAGAGCGTCGAATTCAACTACAAGCACAAGAAGCAGTCGGGTGGTTCTGGTCAGTTCGCTCACATCGTCGGTGTTCTCGAGCCGTTGCCGGATAACCACGAAACCGCTTACGAGTTTGTTGACGAAGTTTCTGGCGGTCGAATTCCCCGCGAATTCATTGCTCCAGTTGATGCCGGCTTTCAGGAAAGTCTGGTCAAGGGGCCACTGGGTGAGTACGAAGTTGTAGGTGTCCGCATGCGTCTGCAGGACGGAAGCTACCACGACGTGGACTCCTCGGAAATGGCGTTCAAGATCGCAGGTATCGGTTGTATGCGAGAAAGTCTGCGTAAAGCGGACATGACCCTGCAGGAACCAATCATGAAGCTGGAAGTGGAAGTTCCTGACGAATATCAGGGCCAGGTGACAGGTCACCTTTCCAGCAAGCGAGGTTTGGTCACCGGTTCCGAAGTGAACGGTGGCGTCTGCGTAATCAACGCAGAATCGCCACTGTCCAGCATGTTCGACTACGCAAACGAACTTCGCTCGATGACTCAGGGCAAGGGCACGTTCAGCATGGAATTCCTGGCATACCGTCAGGTACCTCGCGGTCTGCAGGGCGAAATCCTGGAACGTCGCCGCAAGGAAAAAGAGGCTCGGGCTGCTATGAAGTAATCGTGGCTCATTCAGGCAACATGATCTCCGGGGCTCAGTTGGGAAACCACCTGAGCCCCGTTTCGTTTAATCACAAAACGTTCGCTCGTGCCAGACAAGCTGGCATGGGGCGGGAGCAAAACCAAAAACCTGGAGAATCCCGAATGTCATCTAAAAACGTTTTTGAACAGATTGCCATTTGTCGCGCACCCCAGGTTGAACGTGGTGGCCGCTTGAATCACTTTGGCGCAGGTCTATACTGTGCCGCTGTTCCGCGACAAAGTTTTCGTCTGAGCCGAGATATGGCCCGGACTGCATTTTCTGCAATCGAAATCGACTGAGGATTTAACATGGGCGTACGCATTGGGCAACCTGCACCGGGTCTGGACCTTTCTCTGCAGGCATATGATCGAACGAAGGACAACACCGACAAGCAGTTTCAGGATCTGAAACTGTCCGACTTTGCAGGCAAATGGGTGTGCCTGTATTTTTACCCTCTCGACTTCACCTTCGTGTGCCCAACAGAAATCATCGCCTTCGACAAAGCCCTGGGTGAGTTTGGCGATCGAAGTACTGTTGTGCTGACCGCCAGCACTGACAGCGTGTTTTCTCACAAAGGCTGGTGCGACTCCCACAAAGAACTGGGCCAGCTGAGGCATCTGATGATTGGCGACACCAATCATGAGCTGTCATCTGCCTACGACGTGCTCGACTGCGGCAAGGGCATTGCCTATCGCGGTGTGTATTTGATCGATCCGACCGGCGTTCTGCGCTGGCTGGCTGTTCACGATCTTGGTGTTGGACGAAATGTCGACGAAGTGCTGCGAGTTCTCGACGCACTGCAGACCGACAAGCTGTGCCCATGCAACTGGAAGCCAGGCCAGACGACTCTGAATTAGTTGCTTTTTGCAGAGACACCGCACTTCGGTGGAAGCCCTCACGCCGGAAGCGAGTCGTGCGGGAAACGCGGTGGCAAAAGGCAACTCAAGCCGCCGTCGATTTGATGTGAGGTGGCAGATGACGCCATAGTGCAGATGACGCCATAGTAGTGAATAAAACGGGCCACTGTTCGATGATGAAGAGTGGCCCGTTCAGGAGCATTTGTGATCGTTCCAGATGCATTGAAACGGAAACTGGAATTTGATATCGCGTGGCTCGCCGCGGCGACTTCAGGTCAATCCCACGCAGGATCGCAAGTTGTCATGTCGGCATGAAAGCGGTGGATCTGACTGGCCGCGATGATCACATGGCCTGGGCTCTGACCATCCAGATCGCCAGGCACATGAATCACCACTCCGTTGGACAGTGCCCAGCCGCATGCTACTGCCATGGCCTCATGCGATGCTCTGTGTGAGGACCGGGACTTGCCGAAGGATCTCGCAGGGCAAAGTGACACGGCGATGACGTTTTGCAGGAGTTCCAATGGATACGCGGCGTTGGGGCAGGTTTCGGCGGCCCAGAAGCTGGCGTCGTCTGTGATGCCGTGGTCGTTGTCGGTAACGTCCAACAAAACTGCGACTGGTTCCCGTATCTTGAGGAAAATGTTCAGAAAAATGACGCAGGGAGGGTGCCTGTCCAACTTTTGTTAGAGCCTCTTATTTGAATTCTTTTGCGATTCTCCTTTTGCGATTCCAAAATCAGCAGGAGGCTTAGAATTCACCGAGAACTTGACCGTCGTTGCGAGTACTGAGGCGGCGCAGAGTCTGCATGTCTATGTTGTCACTCAAAAAACGGGCAGAGCCGTCGCCCAGCAACACCTGAACCCCACCAGTGTGGGCGGAACTGAGTGGGTTATTGCTGCCATAATTGTCACCAATGCCCGGCCAGTTTACATCATCGTTAATAGCCGGCGCATTGGGTGAATATCGAACAGTCGTCAGGTTGAACGGTCGTTCAAACATGGCAGCTGCTCCAGCGGCCTCAACGGTTGTCACGTTCGGAGATCCCATCATGATTCCATGTGCGCCATTGACGGCCAATGTTTTGCTGCCACCGGCCGTCGGCGCTGCAGACCAAATGAAGTTTGAGGCTTCACCGACAACCATCACATTTGTTGTGCCGTCTGTCATGTCTTTAAAGCCAATGGATCGTCCCACCACCAATGTGCCTGTTCCAGCGATCTGTCCAGTGGCCTGCTGTCCGCCACAACATCCGCAGCAATTCGCAATCCCGTTAGCGGCGTTCGTAAAACCGTTGCCGTTCGTTGCACCGGAAATGCCATGATACTGAGTAATGGTACTGAAGCCCCCGCCCGTATCGCGTTTCGCAGGAAGCGGGCTTGAGGGACACGTTGCCCAAGGAATCGTCGCTGCAAACATCACTGCGCCATTCGCGGCACCAACGGCGTCTCCGCAACATGTCCAGCCTGGGTGGGTCCCACTGAAATTGATTCGGCTATACACGTTCGCTTGATCAATGTTGGGAAGAATTCGCATATACCATGAAAAACCCCATGTTTCCGCGCCATTTGCGCCAAACGACCCCACGCCACCGATTGGCAGTGTGTTGTATATGTCGTGGTAGTTATGCAATCCCAATCCGATCTGCTTCAGATTGTTCTTGCACTGCGTACGGCGTGCGGCTTCGCGAGCCTGCTGCACCGCAGGCAGCAGCAGTGCGATCAAAATGGCGATGATCGCAATCACCACCAGTAACTCAATCAAAGTGAATGCTTTACGACGCATGAGAGAAACTCCCGAAAAAAAATGACAAATAACTGTCGACTTAGCCACTTCGTCAAAAAATCGGAATCCTACAACGATCTGACTATTCTCCGATTCCTTCAAACACTTGAAGTTTGTCAATACAGTCTGATCGAAATTGCCCCTAATCACGGCAGTCTGGTCTTCGTTGCAACAAGGCTTATCACAAGGGTGAACCATGACACGTCATCTCCTGTTATCGGATTGACCTACCTGGCAAACGTGTCGAAGTTAATGAATCGAAAAGTGATGTTCGGTTTTGCAGGCGATGACCTCAGCAGGAAAATCATTGTCGTCAATCTGAGTGGATCGACGCCATCTCCTTTTCATTTGATTAGAAGCAAAAAAGCCGCGCTTTTTTCAAAGCCCGGCTTCGTGAATCGCTTGAATTCTTTTAAGAATCCAGTCCAAGGTAAATCTACAGCTTTGAAAGGTCAAAGTTGTAGGTGTTTGGACCTTCCTTAACTTCAAAGACAAGGCCACTGGTCTTTGGGTCAAGAAATTTTCCGGGGATATCGGAGACGGCTTTTAATGCAGCGGATGGCGGGACTGGAGTTCCGCCACCCGTCATCATCTTCTGATAATCAGGACTGGACTGATTCATCTCTATAACTGGAGGTGCTGGAGGCGCAAGAGACACTTCGTAACGTCCTGCAGGAACACCAAGCTTTGGATCACCTGCCACCAGCGAATAGTTCCCCAGAGAATCCAAAACCCCGATTAAGGTCAACCCTTTATCTTTGTTGAAAAAGATGACTCGACTGTCAAGTGTTACCGGCTTTCCATCGTTGGTCACTGTTCCGCTGACTTGTGACTGTGCCCCGACAGGTCCGGTGGAACTGCTACCGCAGCCACTTATTAAGCATCCCATCACACAAGCACACATACTAAGCAACACGAGCCGCATCGTTGATTCACCTACGTTAAATGAAAATTGAAATAAGCACCCACGCACACACAATCCATTGGCGATAATTCGTTTAACGGCAAGCCGAAGGCGTAGGCAAATTACTAGAAAACCGACGCCTTCGGCTTGCCGTTAAACGAGAAACTTAAGTCCGGATGCTCATTGAAAGACTGGAGCAGGACGGACTCTGAAGCAGCGCTGCTGCCCTGTCAACAGCAGCGACTGAGTTCTCCTTAGTTGAAGGTGTTAGAATTCTCCAAGCACCTGGCCGTCATTTCTTACGCTCAGCAACCGCAAAGTGAACATGTCAATGTTATCGCTGATAAACCTGGCAGATCCGTCACCCAGCAGCACTTGTACCCCACCAGTATGGGCAGAACTCAGCGGATTATTTGGGCCAAAGTTGCCGCCAACACCTGGCCAAGCCGCATTGGCGTCGATAGCGGGAGCATTCGGCGCGTATCGCACGGTTGTCAAGTTGAAGACGCGTTCATGATTGCAACCCGCACAGCCTTCAACGGTAGAATTATGAGGTGTTCCCATTAGCATCCCGTGCTCTCCATTCACTTGCACTGTCTTTGTGCCGCCAGCCGACTGCAATGCGGTCCAAATGAAATTCGAAGCTTCTCCTACGACCATAACATTTGTAGTGCCATCTGTCATGTCCTTGAAGCCAATGGATCGACCCATGACAAGAGTCCCGGTACCCGTGATAATCCCACCGCTGGAAGTCGCTTGATTAGCGGCTGGACATGTGTATCCATTTCCCGTTGTAGCACCGGAAATTCCATGATACTGCGTGATTGTTGTAACAGCTCCTCCAGTATCACGTTTCGAAAGCAGTGGGCTTGATGGACAAATTGCCCAGCTGATATTAGCGCCTGCCAAAGCCACGCCGTTTGCTGCACCTTCCACGCCTCCGGCTGGATGAGTCCAACCATGATGCGTACCACTGAAAGTGATGCGACTATAGAGGGGTGCCTGATCAATTTGAGGCAGGATGCGGATGTACCAGGAGGTTCCCCATCCGCCTGCTGCTGATCCCACCGCACCAATCGGCAACGTATTGTAAATATCATGGTAATTGTGAAGTCCCAAACCGATTTGCTTGAGGTTGTTCTTGCACTGGGTACGACGCGCCGCTTCCCGAGCCTGCTGAACAGCAGGCAACAGTAGTGCGATGAGAATTGCAATGATTGCAATCACCACCAACAGTTCAATGAGTGTAAATCCACGTTTACGCATTTCGATTTCTCCAAAAATAAGGAAACAAGTACTCAGACAAACGATTTTCGCAAACTCTGCAATAACACAGACGTGCTAAAGAGATTGGCATTAGCTTGGCGTCTGATGAACATAATGTCAATGAGAAAAACGCACTGATTCTGAGAAAATCAACAAGATGTGCTAGACATGGAGGTTTCCTGAAACGAACTCTGGGATATCTGCCTTTGCGGCAAATCCGTGAAGGATTTATTCCCGTGTTTTCGGGCCAAAGGCCCATCGGTCCGCACAGCCTGGGCCAACGGCCCAGGTGATCGTGAGTCCCCTGTTCCAAAGCCCCAAGCGCAACGCTGTGAGGCATTTTTGTTAAGGATTTCATGCGATTTCGGCCCAAAGGGCCATTCGATTGCCTAGCCCGGGCCAGCGGCCCGGGACCAGCGACCAAAATCATCGAAAAGGCCCAACGGGCCGACCGTTTATGCACGGGAAATGGGTATTCAAATGGCCGACCCTTTGGGCCTAACAAAATCAAGGGATTCAAATTCCCGGGCCGATGGCCCGGGCTAGGCAAACGAATGGGCCTTCGGCCCGGACCAACAGCAAATTCACTCAATAAAATACTTCACAGCGTTGCCCCAAGCGGGGCGGCCATTCAATCGAGACGAATCGAATTTGTCGGCCCGTTGGGCCTTTGTCGATGATTAAAAACGCTTGTTACCAGGGCCGCTGGCCCAATGGCAGTCTATTTGCGATTATAGTAGCCATCACTCTCCGAGTGATGAATGCCAGGGCCGCGCTTT
>JBDNHX010000112.1:0-6896 GCA_041688565.1 Planctomycetaceae bacterium | reverse complement strand
GTCGTCGCATCCTATTGCCCCTTGTACCCACTTGTACCCACTTCGGGCCAAAATGGGGTGAAAAGTCTGCAATCCGTTCATGTGGTTTGCAATGCTGGATTCCTGCGAATACACTGAGAAAAGCTGACAACTGTTGTTTTTCGCGGCTGTGGTGTAGTGGCAACACAATAGCTTCCCAAGGGCTTTTGATACCTAAAACGCCCTGAAGCCGCGGAACTCAAAATATACAATCCTTTCCGTGTGTTTCGGAAACCTGTTCCCTGTGAACAGCGAGGAAAATCATTAGCTTCTCACCACTTCGTGCCCTTCGAAGTGGTGAGCGACATGATTAAGACCTTGCTTTCGGGAGTAGGTTTCATGGCTCGCAAACCGCTATACGGTTTCCATTCGACTTCGGGTCAGGCTCGCACGACGGTGAACGGAAAACGCGTTTCCCTCGGGGCCTATGGTTCTCCAGAATCCAAAGCCGCCTTCGAAAAGATCAGTGCCGACTGGGAAGCAGCGCACGCGGAACGCAGGCCGACGGTCAACACGGAGTTGACGGTGTCACGGCTGGCGGTCCTGTTCCTTCAGCACGCCGAAGTGGAATATCGGAGGAACGGAAAGCCAACAGGCGAGACGGCAAACTTCCGGTGTGCACTGCAGTCGATGAACAACCTGTTTCATGGTGTCCGGGTCATCGACTTCGGGCCGAAGAAACTGAAGCAGCTTCAGCAGGCCATGGTCAGCGAGGGGCTTTCCCAGTCGAGTATCAACGGCCGCATTCGCCGCGTTAAGCAGGTCATGGAATGGGGTGTGAGCGAGGAAATGGTGTCCGTCAGCGTATCGCAGGCACTGAAGACCGTTCACGGGCTCCGGATCGGCAAGACAGCAGCGCCCGCCCCGCAGCCAAAGGGGCCGGTCTCTGAAGCCGACGTCAACGCGATTAAACCGCACGTCACGCGCCCAGTCTGGGGGATGCTTCAATTCATGCTGCTGACAGGCTGCAGACCGTCCGAAGCCGTTTCCCTGCGATGGTCGGAAATTGACACGAGCAAGGCCGTCTGGATTTGCTCGCCCGGACATCACAAGACCGCTCACAGAGGCAAGAAGCGGCTGATCACCATTGGCCCCCAATGTCAGCAGGTCCTGAACGGGCTCAGGGAACTCAGCCGGTCAGACTTCGTTTTTGATCCGCAGATCGGGTTTGAAGAATTCGTCCGCAAAGCCTACGGTCCCAAAGCACGAGCTCGCAAGGTCGGCAATTGTTACACGAACCATGGATTGAATTCGGCCGTCCGGAACGCCTGCGACAAAGCAGAGATTTCCCGATGGTCCCCCGGTCAGCTCAGGAAGACACGAGCCACACAAGCCCGTCAGCAGGGCGACTTGGAAACCGCTCAGCAGGTCCTGGGGCATTCGTCGAAGCAGACCACGGAACGGCATTACGCCGAAGTGGATCTCTCACGAGCCGAATCGAACGCTCTGCAGTTTGGTTGATGCTGGAGGCGTGATACACTGAGTTTGCAGGGCTAGGTTAGCTCCCGAAAAGCGGTCCCGAAAGCCGCCTGCCCTGCATGTTTTTTCTTTCGGGTGAAGACTTTCGGGAGTCGAGTGTGCCTGATCAGCAGGATGACGAACGCGACGACAGAGAACACTTAGCGTCTCGCTTCATGGGTGCGATTACGAACCCCTGGATGATGCATGGCGAACTCCAGAATCGTTTTGACACGTTAAGCGGTTTATGTATGACGGGCGGGGACGCACGAAAATCATTTCGCGTACCTAACCCAATTCATAAAGTGGATATTGAGTTTAATGTCAAGCTGATTGTCGACGACATTGTCGTGCTGCGCATGCTGGACGCGTTGCACTTCTGGCCTAAATTTCCCGTCATTGTGCTGCAAGATGTCATTTCTGCTTTTTGTGACTGGCTGTCATGCACCGACAAGGGAAGTTGGCAACGTCGATCCGTTAATACAGCCCTAGAACATTTTCTAGCTCAACTACTATTGTTCGCCACATTGCTGGAGATCAAAGCGGAGCACTTTCCCGATCTTCCACCAGGCGAGGGCAGAACTTCTTTACAAGCTGCGATTCTGAACCACGTACCGATTCCATCTGGACATAACAACGCAGATTACCAGCTGGACGACGAGCACTTAGCGGCTGAACTCATAGAGCAGGAAGAGATTTTCGCTCACATGCCACTTTCGATAGTAAAGGAGAATATTGCACATGCGAAGGCACAATATCAGTTCATCAAGGATTTATCACTTCCACCTGGCTGGCCGAAGACAGAAACATGGATTGCAGATCCCACTGCATTCCTGAATGACTTCAATATGTTTGTGCGCATGTTTGAGTCACTCGTAAATTTTGACCCTGAGATCGGATCTTTTTTTGCCGAGAGACCAGCGGGACGACTGGCTTGGATAATTGCGATCGAATTCGTTCCAAAGATCAAGGCTGTACTGGCTGTCTGCCCGTTGCCGATATCTGCTGGACGACTGGAGCGAGTCCTGGAGATTGTTGCAACGCAGGATCAAGACGACGAAATAGAAAGAGACATCTGCGACGAGACAGGTAAGAAAAAAGCCACAAGGCACACTTGGCATCCCCGGTACACCTTCAAGCAAAAGCAAGCCCTTTGCAGAGAGGCAGAGCAAATACTCACTGGAGAAAAGGCTGCCATCGTGGAATTTGTGCGACTCAAATCAGTGCACACCGCAGACAAGGGGAGGGCCACTAAATTCTTACCGCAATGGTTATTGGATGAGCGAACGCTCATGTTCGCTGGGACGGTAGTGCGTCGGTTTGGGGCTCAGACTCGAAATGCTGTTTTAGGCATTCTTAGTTCATTTGAGGAATGTGAATGGGCAGTTCGCATTGATGACCCGCTGTCACCGCCGGACGGCGAGAAAACGAAATTGGCACTGCGAACAATAAACAGAGGACTTCTTGGTTTACGGTTTTCCAAGGATGGTGATGGGATTCGATGGGAAGTGGTCTCGAACTGATCCGAAACACCCCCTGAACTCCCCGCCGTTCCAATGCATACTCTGACCATTGATGTGATTCACTTGGAATCGCTCGCAACAATGGATCGGAGTTTTTCATGCACAACGCAGACGCAAACGCAGCCCCTGAGAGGTTGCAGCCCCTGAACGAAGCGATCCGGGACGTCATCCCCGGAAACATAAACCCGGCAAAGGCATGGCGATGGATCACTCGAGGACTCGCCGGTCTCAATGGCGACCGAATTAAGCTGCAGGTCTGGTACGTTGGGCGCACGCCGCACACGACACGAGTTTCCGTCTGTCAGTTTCTCGAAGCCGTCACAGAAGCCCGTCTTGCTCGCATGGCTCGCACTCAGCAGCGAGCCGACGATGTCACTGCCGCGGAGCTGGAAGCGGTTGGTCTGACAGCAGGCCCACGATGAGCAACGCCCTACCAATTTGCCTGGGTGTTCTGGTGACGCGTCTCCTTTTGGCCGCAATCGCCCGCCGTCACAACGCCCCTAAATGAAGCAAGCCCCGATGCATGGTGCATCGGAGCTCGTTCCGTGGTACGCCGTCCGAGTGCCTTCGAAAACTCACGGACGGCATTTTCTGGAGGACCCATTGTGGTCAAACAACGATCGAAAAGACAGGGGCATTCTGCACGGACGAAAGTCCGTCAGAAAGTCACTGTCAACGACGCCGAAAGCGTAATGACGCAGACGGTACTCAGGCTGTTCAAAACACAGCGATTTGTGTGTGCAGACGATTTGCACGACTTGCTGGAGATTCCGCCGGACTGCACAAAGTTTGTGGCTCACGTTTTCCGTGGTCTGCAGGCTCGAGGTGTGATGCACATCGTCAAGATTGTGAACACGCCGCGCGATGGTCAGCACGGAAACCGCATCGCGATTTGGGAACTGATTCCTAAGTCGTAGCAGTAAAGAGCGCGGGGCCGATTTTTGCGAATCGGTCCCCGCTCAGTTCTTCATTCGTCGGCCGGCATGCCGACTCACCAGTTCCACACACTCCAAAGCAGACGGAGCGAACACAATATGATTATGGCCTTTGATGACTTCGATGAACAGGGGCGATTCCTCGATTCCGAACAACGAATCGACGCCCGTCAGATGATTGGTTGCGGCTGGGCTGTTCGTGATGTGGCTCGGCACTACGGGCTGACAGAACAGCAACTGCGCCGGGAACTCGGGTTACCGCAATTCGTTTCAGAACCGAGTCAGGACCGACAGGAAATCTTGTTTGATGATCGGGGGGAAACATGATTTCCGAAACCGACATCATCGACCAGTGGACCGTGGTTTCTGATTGCATCACGAAGCCGGATGAGTCTCACCAAGCGGTTGAAATACTCACGACCGACATGTTCACGGAAAGGGATTGCCGTCTTCTGTTCGAGATTTTCAAGGCCTTGCATGCTGACGGACTGCCGACAGATATCAATCACGTTCTCGAACGACTGGAAACAGCCGGACAGGTCAGCAGGGAGCTCGGTAACAAACTCCATGAAGCCGGGTGTCAAGCACGAGCACCGCAGCCGGTGGCTTATTACGCAGGGCGAGTCCGGGAGCATTACCGAAACCGATGTGGGGCTGACATCCTTTCGTCGCATCATCAGAAATTGATGAACGGGCAAAGTCTCGATGAGACAATTTCAGAACTGCAGACGGATCTAATGAAGCTGGATGTTCAAGGGGCAGTGGCACGCGTTCGCCGCCGCATGGATCTGAATTCAGGGTATCGGCCGTTTCCCTTACACGCGCTGCCAGATGCAGTGAGCAGGTTCATTGAGGCCGCATCGTTTTCAATCGGGTGTGATACTTCTTTCGTAGCCTTACCGTTACTCGCAACGGCCGCAAGTGCCATCGGTACAAGCCGCCGATTGATGGTTAAGCGAGGATGGTATGTGCCATCCATTCTCTGGGCGGTTGTGATTGGTGAGAGTGGAACACAGAAGTCTCCGCCGTTGCGAGCCGTATTGAAACCGGTACAGGCTCGCCAGCATGAACAGCTCGCTCGATTCGCTGCTGAGATGATGCAATTCAAAACTGAACTGCAGGCGTACAAGCGAGCGATAAAGAAGAATGTGACCTACGAAGGGCAAGCGCCGGAGGAACCGATGCATCCCGCCTGCGAACGATGCATCGTCAACGATACGACTCTCGAGGGGCTCGTTCCCGTCCTTCAACAGAATGCTCGGGGTGTTTTGTTGGCGCGTGATGAACTGGTCGGATGGATTGGGTCATTCGACAAGTACAGCAGCAAAGGGAACGCATCGGCCGACGCAGCGCACTGGTTGAGTATCTACAACGGCGAGCCGATGATTATCGACAGGAAGACCGGCGACAAAACGACGCTGTTTGTTCCCGATGCATCAGTGTCCGTTTGTGGTGGAATTCAGCCCGGGATTCTGAATCGTGTTCTCAGCAGTGAGCACAGAGAAAACGGGCTCGCCGCTCGCCTGTTGCTGACGTATCCGCCAAGACAACCGAAACAGTGGCGCGATGATGAGATTCCGCAGGCGATGGAAAACCAATGGTCGGATGTGGTGAGAGAGTTGTTTGCTTTCCAGCATGATCAGGACGCCGATGGTCGAAGCAAACCCGCGCTGATTCGATTGTCGGATGATGCTCGAGGACTGTATCGGGACTACGTTAACGCGACTGGATTAGAACAGGCCGGTTTAACCGGTGATCTTTCGGCCGCCTGGTCGAAGCTGGAAGAATCGGCCGCTCGCCTGGCATTGGTAATTCATTGCATCCGCCAGGCGTCCGGTGAAACGGTCGATCCGTGGTTGTGTGATGCTGACAGCATGCGAGACGGCATTACCCTTGCCAATTGGTTCAAGGATGAGACGCAGCGAGTTTATCAGCTGCTGACAGAGTCTCCAGATACTCGGCAATTGAGACAGGCCGCGGAGTGGATCCAACAACGCGGTGGAAAAGTGCGGGCTCGTGATTTGGTGTCAGGCCGGCGAGATATCGAGGACATCCACCAGGCGGAAACGCTTCTCCAGCGATTGGTGGAAAACCAGTTCGGGGCATGGAAGACAGTGGTCCCGTCAGATCGTGGGGGCCGTCCGACTCGGGAGTTCACCTTGTTCGCTTCGTCCCTTGCGGATTGATGTGGTGTGAGTTGTCAGCAGAACCCTATCGAGACACAGGGCAAACAGGGGTTCTGCTGACGGTACAGGCGAGTACAAAACAAATTCGATCCCTAATGAGGCACGCGACATGAACTTGGCGGATCCAGCGACGAACAGTGAAAGTGTCGAATTGCAGGCTGTTATCGACGCAGCGTTACGGCTGACGACTGATGAACAGATGCAATTGCTTGACCATTTGAACGCAAGGTATTTCACGGCGCTGGCCGCGCAGATGTCAGCTGAATTTGACCGGTTGCTCCTGGAGATGGATCAGACGGACAATGTTTTGACGAGCGACTGAACCAATCATAGTGACCAGTGGCGGAATCGACTGTTCTCGAAACCTTTCGCGGTGGGTCCCTTCAGGGCCGTTGGTGTTCGCAGTTGGCAAGCGAGCCTCCTATCAGCGACCTTCAATTGTGTCTAAAAACTCCTTCCGAAAATGTTGGGTGGCTTTTGTCTCTTGCCCTCGTGACTGCAGGTACTCGCTCGCAAGCGCCTGAAGCAACCCGAAGCCGATTGTTGCAACTCCTCTGCCTGCTCTTGAGCTTTCTTCGATCAACCGCTCTTGCCATGCAAAGTGTGGGCCGCCGCGGCCGAAGCCATAGGCGACGAATGACTCTGAGCCCTTGAAGCCATCCAGATCCGCAAGCATCGACCGCAGGAACGGACTGTGGTCAACCGCCGGTGTCTGCACTTGTGCTTGTGCTGGCGCTGGGATTGGAACCTGAGTCTGTGCTGTTTGTTTCGGTGGG
>JBDNHX010000561.1:0-4098 GCA_041688565.1 Planctomycetaceae bacterium | reverse complement strand
TCACATCGACCGAAGCGGTCCAGATTGTTTCGAACACAGCTGCGATAGTCACAAGCGGAGTGCGACGAATCTCAGTTCCTCGATTACGGGATCTCTTGCCTTTGACATTGGCGGTATGGGGAAATGGCGGGCTTCGCTTCAATGACGTCCTGGAAAAAAACAAGGACATGCATTGTAAATTGTTGACAACTCCGTATACGGCTCGGAGGTATTGGGAATTTTCAATATTTTGTGGGGGTTGACGGAATGACGGTGGAATGAGGAGCTGGTTGATGCAACGGTGACGCCGTATTATCACTGAATTTCTCGGTGTGTGCGGCGGGCGTTTTTGTGTGGCGAGGGGTGCGAACATCCGAAGCAGTGGGTCGAAGATCCGTTGCGGGAACTGGATTCGATATTCACGGTCGAAGTCGCGGCCTATGCGATTCTCGACAATCACATCCATGTGGTTTTGAAGCTGAACGATGTGGTGGCTGCGGGCTGATCGGACGAAGATGTGGTTCGACGCTGGGGTCGCTTGTTTCCTCCTCGTGGTAAAGACCGACAGCCGCTGGAAGTCTCCGAAGACTGGGTGGCCGCTCAGCTGAAGGATGCAAAATGGGTTGGGGAAACTCGCAAGCGTTTGAATTCTCTGGGCTGGTTGATGAAGTGCCTTGTTGTGCCCTGTTGTTCAGACACTTGTGACAAAAGTCGCAGGCACATTCCATGTGCCGTCGCCTGTCTTGAAAACACTGCGATTTCGGGCCACGGCACTCGGAGAGTGCCTGCTACTTTGACTTCTGTCACACGTGTCTGTTTACATTGGCATTTGCAAGTTTGGGTTTTGCCGTTGGGATCAGGCGGATTCGCGGATTCTAAGGAACAGTCGGTCGGTGGCCCATTTCTGGAACCACTCTTAAATTCGACCAGTCCAGTCCTGTTCATCAGCCAGCGAATGGGGGGTCAGCGTCACGTCAGTGACGAGAGCGATTGCTTCGCCAAGGCCAATATCTGCCATTAGATGTTCCAGCAACTCATATTCCTGCGGCTCGACTTCAATTGTTCGAACGACGCAGTTGAGTCGCGTGACCATCAGGTATGTCGGTTTCTGCTGCGGCAATGCGTCGTTCGAGGCCGTGCCTTTGCGGACAGCGATTGCATAGTCGTGTGCCTGGGTATTCAATTTGAGCAGAGAAACGCACGGACTCGGGATCAGCTCCAGATCGGAAATGCGTTCCGGCGGAATCGACGAGATGTCGTCAGTACTCAGAGTCTGCCGGTCTTCAATTCCGGGGCCGCTGAAAACCTCGCTGTAAGTTCGCTCCAACAGAGCGAGATCCGTCATCAGATCGAGCCAGTACTTATCCGGACAGGACTCCTCAGACGAATCAGCAACAGATACGTCATCATCGGGTCGAACAGCGATCAGGATCGTCCACCCCGAAGTCACGGCGGAATAGGATTTCGGCAATCAGGCACCGTCCGTTGCATTGACAGGCCGCTCTGCGGATGGAATCCTGCATCGACGATGCCAGATGGGCATTGTTCTCTCTTCAAACGATTACGCAGGGATATCTTCAATGAGGCGTCTGATTTACTCATTGACGGTTGTTCCACTTTCGACATTGCTGGCAATCCTGTTGATTTCCGGACAGGCCATCGCTGCCGATGACGCCACCGTCTTTTCGGTCGGCACCGCATCCGTCGATGTGACTCCGGCCTTCCCCATTCGGCTGAACGGCTTCGGCGGTCGCTCGAAAGAATCGGCAGGCGTTCGCCAGCAATTGTGGGCGAAAGCGCTGGCAATCAGCACTAGCGAAAATGATGCCGTCGTCGTGATCACCGTCGACACTCTCGGAATCCCGGACGACCTGACCGAGAGACTCGCAGTCAAACTGAAAAGCCACGGTCTCGAACGCAGCCAGCTGGCGATCTGTGCGTCGCATACTCACAGCGGTCCGATGATCCGCAACTGTGCGAACACGCTGTTCGGTCAGCCGATCTCCGACGCGCATTGGCAGAACATTCTCAAGTACAGCGACGAGCTTGAAAGCAATCTCGAAAAAGTCGCCATTGAAGCTCTGAAGAATCGCAAGTCGGCGAACCTGTTCTGCGGCATCGGTCGCGTTGGCTTCGCCTTCAATCGACGCACGGCGGGTGGGCCCGTCGATCATGATTTGCCGGTTCTGGCAGTGAAAAATCTCGATGGGCAATTGCGGGCTGTCTTCACCAATTATGCGTGCCATTGTGTGACGCTGAGCGACGACTGGATCAGCGGGGACTGGGCCGGGTTTGCGATGGAACATATTCAACGGCGAAATCCAGGCTGTGAAGCACTGGTCTCCATCGGTTGTGGAGCAGACTCGAACCCGCGCGGCGGAGTCCTTGGTTCGCGATTCGAAGCGGCCGATAGTCTGGGCCAGGAATTGGCCGAAGAAGTCCAGCGCGTCCTGAGCACGGACATGCGCCCGCTGACAAAGGCTCCATCGTCGCAGCTGGAACGAGTCGTGCTGCCATTGGCTCCACTGCCGACTCGCGAACAGTGGGAGGAACGGGCGAAAGCACAGAATGCTATCGGACATCAGGCCCGCACTCAGCTGGCCCGTCTCGATAAAGGCGAGCCTCTGATGACGGAGATCAGCTATCCGATTCAAACAATGAGCTTCGGCAATGAACTTGCGTGGGTCTTTTTGCCCGGAGAGGTTGTTGTCGACTACGCGCTGCGACTCAAGCAGGAACTCGACGGCCAGCGAATCTGGATCAATGCGTATTCGAATGCGTGCCCTGGTTATGTCCCATCCGAACGCATCCTTCGCGAAGGTGGTTACGAAGGCGGCGGTGCGATGGTTTACTACGACATCCCCGGTCCGTATGCGACGGGCGTTGAAGAGATCATTGTGGACGCCGTTGAAAAGCAGCTGAAGAATCAGTTTGCTCCCGTCGTTGATGTGGCGAAGACCAATGGCGTCATGCCGCTGACTCCGACGCAGTCTTTGGGAGCTCTAAAAACAAAGCCCGGGTACCATGCAGAACTGGTTGCATCAGAACCACTGATTGAAAGTCCCGTCGCGATTGCCTTTGGTCCGGACACCCGGCTGTGGGTTGCGGAGATGAATGATTATCCGCAGGGTCGAGCGGAAGGCGAGAGTGGCGGACAGATTCGCTGCGTGCATGACGACAACGGGGATGGCCGTTATGACCGTTCCGAAATTTTCCTGACCGGAATTCCGTTTCCGACCGGTGTAACCGTCTGGCGAAAGGGGATTCTGGTCTGTGCAGCTCCCGATATTCTTTATGCAGAAGATACGACGGGGGACGGAAAGGCGGATGAAGTCCGGACTCTGTTTACTGGATTTGCCACGCACAATTATCAGGCCCGAGTCAACAGTCTCGAATACGGACTGGACGGCTGGGTCTATGGCTCATGCGGCCTGTTTGGTGGCCAGATCACAAGCGTCAAAACTGGCGAAACGATCGCTCTTGGACAGCGGGATTTTCGATTCAATCCTGACACCGGTGTTCTGGAAGCCGCCAGCGGAGCGACTCAGCAGGGGCGAGTCCGCAACGACTGGGGCGACTGGTTCGGCTGCAACAACGGAACTCTGCTGATGCATTATCCGCTGGCCAGTCACTATCTGCAGCGCAATCCGTGGCTGGCCCCGGCTCAATCAGTCGTGAGCATCGCGGCAGGACCGGACCCCGGGCGACTGTTCTCCATTTCGAATCAGGTGCTCTTCATGCTGTCGGGGCCACCCAACAGACCGACAGCCGCGTGCGGGCTTGGCATTTATCGTGATGACCTGCTGGGAACCGGTTATTCGCAAAATGCGTTCACGTGCGAGCCAGTCAATAATCTGGTCCACCGCCAGATCCTGAATTCGCAGGCGGCGACGTTCGTCAGTCGCCGCGATGACGATGAGCGAGAACGCGAATTTCTGGCGTCGACAGATCCCTGGTTCCGGCCTGTGCAAACGCGCACGGGCATGGACGGAGCCCTTTGGGTGGTCGACATGTATCGCTACGTGATTGAACATCCCATCTGGATTCCGCCTGATACCCTGGCGACGCTCGATCCGCGAGCCGGCTCGACGATGGGCCGCATTTATCGAATCGGCCGTG
>JBDNHX010000111.1:0-8193 GCA_041688565.1 Planctomycetaceae bacterium | reverse complement strand
TCGGAGATTTTTCAGAGGAGGATTTTGTTGTCAGCGGAAGACTTCGTTTGACCCGACTCGGAGAGGAGGACGGCTGCACAAAGTGCAGCCGTGAGAAAGCCTCCTCTCCGAGTCGGGTCAAACGATGCGCCCCCCTTCCGGGATAGAACTCACCTAAAAATTTTTGGGCCAGATTCCTCTTTGTCGCGCACCCCAGCAAGGACCTGCCAAAATCCGCGACTGCACTCCATCAGGCATGAGTTCCCGCGAGTGCTGTACCCCGGTTGCGACCGACGTTATGCTGGTGGCCCCAGATGCCTGACTAAACGGTTCCTCCTGAGCTCCGTGAATCGGCTTTTCATCTGAATTTCTGTTATTCCCGCCAGAGCCGTCTCTTTTTTCCCACCGGAGCCGCTCATGTATATTTCCATGAGACTGTTATCACTTGTTTCTGCATCCGTCATCGCTGCCAGTGTTTGTAATCCCGGGACTGCTTTCGCGCAGAAGGCTGATGCCTTCGCTCCCTTGCAGGCTGAGTATGAAAAAACGCAGCACGCGTTGCTGAAAAAATACTGTCTCGACTGCCATTCGCCCGACCAGAAGCAGGGTGAACTCGATCTGGAACAGTTTCGCTCCGTGGCCGACATGCGCCGCAATGTGGTGCCGTGGCAGCGCGTGGTGGAGATGATGGATGACGGCGAAATGCCTCCGAAGGAAGCCGAACGTCAGCCTTCGAAAGAAGAACATGCGACCCTTCGCAACTGGGTGCGGGCAGTGCTTGATACCGATGCAAAAGCCAATGCCGGCGATCCCGGTCCGGTGGTGCTGCGGCGTCTGAACAATGCCGAGTTCACTTATACGATTCAGGATCTGACCGGCGTCGCTCTGGAGCCGGCTCGCGAGTTCCCTGTCGACAGCGCTGCGGGTGAAGGGTTCACAAATGTCGGCAACGCGCTGGTGATGTCGCCGGCGCTGGTTCAAAAATATCTGGATGCCGGAAAGGATGTGGCCAGTCATGCCATGCTGCTGCCGCAAGGCATTGAGTTTTCTCCGTCGACGACTTCTCGCGACTGGACGAATGAAAAGCTGACCGCGATCCGTGACTTTTATGCTCGCTACACCGACAGCGGCGGTGCTACTACCGTGAATCTGCAGGGCATTCAGTTTGAAACCAACGGCGGCGGACGTCTGCCGCTCGAAAAGTATCTGCACGCAACTCTCACTGAGCGAGCGACTCTCAAGGCCGGCGCGAAAACGCTGGCAGAGGTTGCGAACGAATACGGCCTGAACGAAAAATATCTGACGACGCTCTGGACTGCCCTGAACGACACGGAGCCTTCGCTTGTGCTGGATGTGATTCGCGGGCAATGGAATGCAGCAAAGCCCGAAGAGGTTCCGGCACTGGTGGCTACAATCGCCCAGTGGCAGCAGACCCTGTGGCGGTTCACAACCATTGGACACATCGGCAAACGAGACGGCCCGACTGCCTGGCAGGTTCCCGTTCAGCCGCTGGCGTCGCGTCAGGAAATCCGCATCAAACTGCCCGCGCCGCAGGATGGAAAAAATATCACTTTGTATCTTGCCGCGTCGGATGCTGCTGACGGGCACGATAATGATTTGGCTGTCTGGGAAAATGCCAGATTCGTAGCTCCCGGTCAGCCCGATCTGTTGCTCAAAGATGTTCGCAGTGCCGTGACGGCTCTTTCCGCACATCGCGGCCAGGTTCTTGCGACCGCAGCGGCCTGCCTGGAAGCCGCGGCCGAAGCGACCGGTGCCGTCGATGCTCAGACAATCGATCAGCTGGCCGCAAAGCATAGTGTGGATCGTGCCGTGCTGGCATCGTGGTTTGCGTATCTTGGGATCGGTGCCGGTGAGGCGCGGATCGATTCTTATATGACTCAGAGATTGGAGCGTGCGGAGAACTACGAATTCGTCAAAGGCTGGATCGGCGCGGACGCTTTAAGTGTGCTCGCAAATTCCTCGGACGAGTTCGTGCGGATTCCAGGTGACATGCATCCTCATAGCGTGGGCGTTCATCCGTCGCCAAAACAGCGGGCCGTTGTGGGCTGGAGAAGTCCAGTGGCCGGGGCTGTAAAAGTAAGCGGTCGAGTCCAGCGGGCTCATATCGGATGCGGAAACGGAGTGACCTGGCTGGTCGAACTTCGCCGCGGAAACACTCGCCAGCGTCTGGCGTCAGGAGTGGCCGGTGGCGCGGAAGAGCATGTCTTCGGGCCACTGGAAAATCTTGTTGTGCAGCCGGGTGACCTGCTGTCACTGATCATCGGCCCGCGCGATGGTGAGCATTCCTGTGACATGACTTCCATCGGCTTGACGGTCAGCCTTGCGGGTGACAACGCGGCCGAGTGGGATCTGGCAAAAGACGTGTCCCCGGATATCTTCGCTGGCAATCCTCATGCGGATCGCCTTGGCAATCATGGGGTCTGGCATTTTTACAGCGAGCCCGATGCGGGCGGGGGCGCGGAATCAGTAATTCCTGCTGGCTCACTCATAGCCAAATGGCAGATGGCGTCAGACGCCGTTGAAAAAACGGCTGTGGCTCAACAGCTTCAGGAACTGCTGAAAAACGGGCCCGGCGACATCGCGGCCGACGCACCGGACGCCGCTTTGTTTCGCCAGCTGACGTCGCTGAATGGACCCTTGTTCTCGGCCGTTCGCAGGGAACTGCTGACCGGCAAGCTGGATCCTGCAGCCGCGGCGCAGTCCACCGTTGGACTCGATCCGGCGCTGTTTGGAAAACATCCGAATGGCAGCGAACTTCCTCCGATGAACCTGTGTGTGCAGGCCCCGTCGGTTTTGGAAGTGACCGTTCCGGCAGATTTCGTTGAAGGCTGTGAATTTTTCGCCACGGCTTCTTTGCACGCAAAAACTGGTGCGGAGGGAACCGTGCAACTGCAGGTCCTGACCACAAAGCCCGAACGCCTTTCGAGTGTCGCGGCCAGCACTGCGTCGGTCAAAACCAGCAAGGCCACATGGTCAGATGGCGACAAGCCTGTCAGCCACGATTCACCGATCCTTGTGACGGACAACAGTGCCGCTCAGTCCCGATTAATTGCGCAGTTTGAACAGTTCCGGCAGCTCTTCCCTGCGGCCTTGTGCTACACAAAGATCGTGCCCGTGGACGAAGTGGTCACGCTGACTTTGTACTATCGCGAAGACGACCATCTGAAGCGGCTGATGCTGAATGAGGCTCAGGCTGCTGAACTGGATCGACTCTGGGACGAAATGCATTTCGTCAGCCAGGATGCTTTGGCACTTGTCGACGCCTACGAACAGCTGTGGCAGTTTGCGACTCAGGATGCTGACCCCACTGCGTTCACTCCGATGCGGGACGGGATCATGCAGCGGGCCGAAGAATTCAAAGCCCTGCAGCTGAAAACGGAGCCCGTGCATTTGCAGGCCGTGTTTGATTTTGCAGACCGAGCCTGGCGACGTCCGGTTTCGGCCACCGAGCGTGTACAGCTGACAAATCTTTACGCAAAGCTCCGCGGACAGGAACTGTCTCACGAGGCGGCCGTTCGCATGCTGATTGCCAGAGTACTTGTGACGCCCGCTTTTCTTTATCGCGGTGAACATGCCTCTGCCGGGACGAAGGCAACACCGGTCAGTCATCAGGAACTGGCGACTCGCCTGAGCTATTTTCTGTGGTCATCACTTCCCGATCAGGAATTGCGCAAGACCGTCGACGCCGGGAATCTCGATCAGCCTGAGATTTTGCTGGCGCAAACTCGCCGCATGCTGGCAGATTCAAAAACGCGGCGGATGGCCATTGAGTTCGGCTGTCAGTGGCTGCATATTCGCGAGTTTGATCAGCTGGACGAAAAGAGCGATCAGCATTATCCGGAGTTTAAGGACCTGCGAGCCGACATGTATGAGGAATCCATTCGATTCTTCGAAGACCTGTTCCGCAACGATGGATCTGTTCTCGATCTGCTGGATGCGGACCACACGTTTGTGAACAGCAGGCTGGCTCAATTTTATGGCATCGCCGGCCTTGAAGGCGATGGCTGGCAGCGTGTGACCGGAACAAAAGGTGTGTCTCGCGGCGGAATTCTGACCATGGCTGCGACGCTGGCCAAACAGTCGGGCGCTTCACGCACCAGTCCGATTCTGCGTGGCAACTGGGTGTCCGAGTTTCTGCTGGGTGACAAGCTGCCGCGGCCTCCAAAGGGCGTACCGGTGCTGCCGGAAGAAGTGCCGGCTGAGCTGACCGAACGTCAGCTGATTGAAACCCACAGCAGCGATCCGGCCTGCGCTAAGTGCCACGCGCGTATCGATTCCTTCGGGTTCGCTCTTGAACAGTTCGACACAATCGGACGATTGCGAGCCGAAGATGCGAGCGGTCATCAGATTGACGTTGCCGCCGTGCTGCCGGACGGCACTCCGGTGAATGGCGTGGATGGGCTCCGCGACTATCTGCTGAATAATCGCCGAGACGATTTTCTGCGAACCTTTTGCAAGCGACTTCTGGGATACGCTCTGGGTCGCTCGGTGCAGCTGTCAGATGAACCGCTGATTGATGAGATGATCGCTCAGCTGAAGGCGAAGGAATATCGCTTCTCGGCCGCTCTGGAAACGATCGTCATCAGTAATCAGTTCCGCACGATCCGAGGCGCCGACAGCCCGCGGTCGGCATCTGAAGGAGACTAGCTGACGCCCGTCAGCATCGCGATGCAGATCTCCAAAGTCGTTGCTTGCTCCGCGAATGAAACGAACGAGCATGGGGCGTCTTTGTTGACGCTGCATTCAGGCGTTGGTAGACCGTAACGATACTTTCCAGCAAACCTGCAAGGAAGCATTAACAAGGTTCAGGCCTCTTTGTGTTTCAGGCGAGAGACGCATCAAAAAAGCCGGACCCCTTTGTTGTACGATGGAAGTCTTGAAGATATTGGACATGGTGTTCATGAAAAGATCTACGAAAATGCCCTCGTCGTAGCATTCGGCCTTCGCTCCATTCCGTGCCTGCAGCAAAAGCCCTTCGACATTGTATTCAAGAACACCATTGTCGGAACCTATATCCCTGATCTGATCTGCTTTGAGCAGATCGGCGTGGATACAAAGACGATTGAAGCGGTTACTGATGCGGAACGTGGGCAAATGATTAATTACCTGAAGGTGACTGGTCTGACACTCGGACTGCTCCTGAATTTCCAACACTCCCGTCTGCAATGGGAACGGATCGTGTTGACTCGGTGACGAGATTTTGACCGCGAATGGATGCGAACAGACGCGAATGAAACACAAAGACAATTTGACTGCCGCGGCATGCATTTCATTAACGCGGCACTGAATCACATTTCCAAACCCTGACACTACGACCACTGCGACTATTCGGGAATCGCAAAAAGGGACATGCTAGTCTTTATTTTATTCCTTACGGGCCTATCTCAATGACAGATTCTTTCACCCAGTGTCGACTTACTCGCACAAGGCGGTGGCCGGTTGTTCGACAAGCGGAACTTCAGAGTAGTCATGTCCTCCACTTCGTTTAACGGCAAGCCGCAGGCACGTCGAAAGTTCAAATCCAAGGCAAACACAAAACTCCGCAACTTAGTCTTCCGGTAAGGTTGCGTGTAAAAAACTTTGTCGTATTCTGACTGACCTCCCAAACACATACTGCCAGAACTTCGCCTGCGCCTGCGGCTCGCCGTTAAACGATTTTTCCCTGGCATGCGTCATTGGAGAGTGTTGTGATTCACGGGTATCACGTCATCATGCCCATGGATGGATTTTAGCTGCCCAATGACCCGCGTGGTTCGTGGTCGGATTTTGTGCGGCGCTGGGAAATTGCCCGGTTTGGACGTCCAAAAAGAACCGCCCTTCCGCCAACATTGCAAATGTTCATAGCCTGATACGCCAACGGAACGGTACAATTCTTTCGTGGTCATGTCGGATCTCCTGATTTGCGTTGTGAGAAGCAGACACCAGACCAACTTGAAAACGCTTTGTAAACTCCCTCCTCCTCAACAACTTACAACGCGCACTTCATTTGTCGAAAAAAACGAGGCACGGTTGTTCGGGTAACCAACAAGCGGCGGGCCTGCGGACTGATGACTTTTCAAAAACAGAATGAGAGCGGCTGATCCCGTTTTCTCAGGGCCTATCCTAAAGGTTTGCAAACGATCCCATGACTGAACCGGTGGCTGAAGATCGCCAGACCATTATCCTGCTTGGAGCAAGCAACCTGACACTGGGTTGGAAACCGGCGCTTCGGGCGTTGCAGGCAACGGTGCCTGGTCCGCTGGATGTACGTGTGTCGCTGGGAATGGGACGATCCTATGTGGACTGGAGCGGTTTCTGGCTCCGTCGGCTGCCGGGCATTGCCAACTGCGGACTTTGGGATAGCCTTCCGAAAACCGGCTCGAAGCCTCCCCTGGTGCTCGTGACCGATCTGGGCAATGACATTGTTTATCTGCACAGCCCCGAGACCATTTTTCAGACGGCGACGGAATGCATTGGCAAAATTCAGGCTTGGCGATCTGACGCTCGGATCGTTCTGACAGGCTTGCCATTGGCCGCTCTGCAGTCTGTTGGTCCTGTGCGTTTCGTGATCGCACGCAGCATTCTGTTTCCGGGCTGCGGGATGCCGTTTGAGGAGATCTGTGAGAAATCTGTCGCTCTGGATCAGTTGATCAGGCTGTTTGCTCAGGCCAATAACTTCCCGTGCATCATTCCTCGGGGCGAATGGTATCGGGCTGATCCGATTCATGTGATTCCGCCCCTGAGAGAACAAGTCTTCCGCCAGTTCTTCTCGCATTGGAATCCTGAACGCCCGTTCCCAGCGGAAACAAAAACGCTTCCTGCCGCACGTCTTCCTACAAGCGCTCTCAGGACGATTGCCGGTTTTGAGAGACGAGCTCAGCAGCCGGTCTTTCAGTCACCTGAACTTGTTGTGTCCGCATGGTAAAGTCCGCCCGTTGAAATTTACCTTCCGTAGCCAACTTACCTGATGCGCTGTGATTGCCAACTGCTCTTATGGATTCCTTTCGACTTTACTCGTGGTTCTGGCTTCTGCTTTTGCCGCTGGCTGCATGGCTGGTCTATTTTCGTTCGCGCCGACAGCGACAACCGGCCGCCACATTTTCCAGCATCGCGGACTTAAAATCGCTGCCCATAACACTGAGGCAGCGACTTCGCCGAACTCTGCCGTGGATTTATAGCTTTGGGCTGTGCCTGATTGTTATGGGTCTCGCGCGGCCCCAATCCGGAAAATCCGAATCGCGAATTACCGGCGAAGGCATTGCGATCGAAATGGTTCTGGATATCTCAGGCTCCATGGAAGCCCTGGATTTTCAGCTGGAGGGCAAAGACGTCAGTCGTCTTGAAGCAGTCAAGCATGTGATCGGCGATTTTGTTCTCGGCGCCCAGGAACGAGGGCTCACTGGACGAACGGATGACCTTGTCGGTGTTGTGGCATTTGGAGGTTTCGCGGACAGCAAGTGCCCACTGACTCTGGATCATAGGGCTTTGGTTGACATCGTTGACGAGCTTCAGATTCCAAAACCTGTGCGCGATCGGCGCGGCCGCGTGATCAATGAAGCAGCGCTGCAGGAAGAGCTGGCCACAGCCATTGGCGATGGTGTCGCGCTGGGCGTCGATCGACTGAAGGATTCCAAAGCGAAGAGCAAGGTGCTGGTGCTGCTGACCGATGGCGACAACAATGCGGGTGTCGTTGATCCTCGCGAAGCCGCTGCGATTGCCAAAGAACTGGGCATTAAAGTGTATGCAATTGGTATTGGTCGAAACGGAGTTGTCCCGGTCCCGCAGGAGGACGAATTTGGCCGCACCGTTCTGGTGCCGGCCCAGTTTCGATTTGACGAAACGCTGCTGAAGGAAATCGCCGACATCACCGGTGGCAGTTACTTTCATGCGTCAGACTCCGAGGGCCTTGCCGACGTTTACAAGCAGATTGATCGACTTGAAAAAAGCGAGTTCGAAGAATCAAAATATTCCGAGTACACGGAGTTGTTTCGCTGGTTCACCGGGTCGGGTCTGGCTCTAATCCTGCTCGTCAATGTTTTACGAGAAACACGATTTCGATCGTTACCCTGATCAATGGAATGGCACACACCGCAATTTCTTTACCTCATTCTGCCGCTCTGCGTCAGCTGGGGCGTTCTTGCGCTCTTTTCCGACAAGCGACGCCAGCGTGCTCGTGAAGCCTTCGTTGCCCAGCCGATGTGGTCGCGCGTCCTG
>JBDNHX010000560.1:0-6688 GCA_041688565.1 Planctomycetaceae bacterium | reverse complement strand
TTTTCAGTTTTCAGTTTTCAGTTTTCAGTTTTCAGTTTTCAGTTTTCAGTTTTCAGTTTTCAGTTTTCAGTTTTCAGTTTTCAGTTTTCAGTTTTCAGTTTTCAGTTTTCAGTTTTCAGTTTTCAGTTTTCAAATCTCAAATTTCACAAGGGGCCCTGGCGGAAAGGGATTCATTCCGCAAGCTTCATCCGGCGGACTCGGTGATTGCTGCTGTCGCCGACATAAAGCCATCCGTCAGCGGAAACAAAAACGCCGTGCGGACGGTTGAGTCGGCAATGCAGCGGATCGCCATCCGGTCCGTCGCCTTCAATCCCGTCGCCCATGACGGTCTCTACAATTCCTGTTGCCGCCCGCAGGACTCGAATTGTGTGGCTTTCAGTATCGGCGAAATAAAGATCACCAGCGGCCGACAGGCTGACTCCTTTGGGACCAGCCAGCTGAGCATTTTTCCCCGGACCGCCATCGCCCGAGTATCCGCTTTTGCCTGTGCCGGCGAGATGGTGATACGTACGAGTCTTCAGGTCCATCCGATAAATGGCATTGCCTTCCCGCAGGGCGAGAAACAGGGAGTTTTTTCCGTCGAAGTCCAGGGCTCGAGGTCCGTTCAGCGGCGTCCCGTCAAAGGATGAACCATCCGCGGTTTTAGAAGTCCCACCCGTTCCCGCGAAGGTGGAGATCAGCCCCGTCGCAGGATCCACGATTCGAATACGATGATTTTTGATGTCGCAGATGTACAGCCGATCGTCGTGATCGAGGGTAATCGAATGGGGCTGATTCAACTGAGCTTTCGTTGCCGGGCCGTTATCGCCCGAGAAGCCTGCGGCGCCCATTCCTGCGATGGTCGAAATGATTCCGGTGGCGCGATCCACTTTTCGAACCAGATGATTCTGCATTTCGACAAACAGAATATTTCCCGCGCGGTCAAACCGAACTTCATAGGGCTCGTTCAACTGAGCCTTCGTTGCCGGGCCGCCGTCGCCCGAATACCCTTTTTGACCAGTGCCCGCCACGGTGGTTGCCTGGCCGGAAGCGAGGTCAATGCGCCGAACTCGATGCGAACCGACTTCGCAGACATAGAGCGCGCCGTCCGGGCCGAGACTGATTCCAAACGGTTGTGATGACGGAGTTTTTAACGCCAGTCCGTCGGGTGATGCGGGAATGTCTTTTCCATTTCCAGCAAGGGTCACCACATGACCGGGGCGAGCTTTCGATTCATCGGCCGCCACCGGTGAAAAGTTGACCGGTATCAGCGCAGCGAAAATCACCAGAAACATAGTCTTCATGGGCGAGCCCTGAACTGGACGGACAGTTACGCTGAAGCTGTGGTGTTATTCGACCGTTGCCGCTGGCCATTTTGGACGAACAGCCATTATTTTTCAGACTGTTGCAACTCAACCTGCTTCTGCACGCCAGGCACCGCAAGAAGTTGCAAGACACCGAAGAAGGCGATGGTGAAGCTCACATCTCCCAGGAACGTGCCTTTGGCAAACGGCAGCGCCATCGTGAAGCACTCACCGAGACCGCGAAGGTTCCGTTCGTAAAGGTACTGCCCTTCATGGGGCATGCACCAGACACCCAGATTGCTGACTGCGAAAAACATCGCGGCTGCGAGCAAGCCTGTACCCAATGCCGCCGGTACGTGTTTCGGCTGCAACATGCGGCCAGCCGCGAACATCGCCGCATAGGCGGCATAGTCGAAGGCCATTGAGCCGTAGAAGCCGTGGCCGGTACGATACTCGAGAACGCAATCGGTCAGCGCGCGACATGCAAGCGGCACCAGAAGGCCCAGCCATGAGGGCCAAAGAACAGCGCCACTCAGCACAGCCAGAGCGCCCATCGCAGAAAAGTTCAGCATGGGACGATCCGCAAGACGAAGCAGAACTGCAATCAATGCCGCCACGGTAACCAGAATCAGAGAAGATTTTTTCATAATGCGGTATGTCTCATTGGGTCAATAGCGGCAATCTGCAGGCCAGGACAGATGGCTTAATCCCGGCAGGCGGCTCGACGCAACCGGTCATTTAAAGCAATCCCAAGCCCATAATCAGGGAATTGGTGGGCGATGATAACGTCCAGACCGCTGGAGTCGAGACTTCTCATCGACGCAAAGAACTTCGCAGCACAAGTTTGCAGGTCTTCGGTCTCAGAAAGCTCAATAATTCGGTCGAAATGACCACTGAACGGCTGTTTTGCACTGGATAATAGCCCGCAGCGACGGTCTGGCAGGGCCGCGGCCAGGGTATTTTGTGCCACAAGCATCAACGGCGTAGCAGGTGCATAATGCCGGCTCAGCATCCCAGGGGCCGGCTGAGCCGCATCGTCTTTGGAGGGATCGGAGATCGCTCGGTCGACAGGCCCGATCAACGCTTCAATGGCCTCAATCGGACAGCCGCCTGGTCGCAGCATAATTGGCCGCGCCTGCATAAACGAAACAACAGTCGACTCAACACCCACCGCGCACGGGCCGCCATCAAGGACACAGTCGACTTTTGAACCCAGCCCGTCCATCACATGTTGCGCGGTTGTCGGGCTGATGCCACCAAACGGATTTGCGCTGGGCGCGGCCACCGGACATCCGGCAGCTCGAAGAAGTTCTATCGCAATTGGATGGTTCGGAATCCGAATGCCCACACCCGGTAAGCCGGCCGTTACCAGATCGGGGATGGAATCTTGTTTGGGAAGGACGAGCGTCAGCGGGCCAGGCCATAAATTCTGGATGAGTGTTTTAGCCTGCTGCGGGATGGAAGAAACCACAGAGCCGAGTTGTGAGAGATCGGCAATATGAACAATCAGCGGGTCAAACGTCGGTCGTTGTTTGGCTTTAAATATCTGTGCCACGGCCATCGCGCTGGTGGCATTCGCGCCGAGCCCGTAAACCGTCTCCGTGGGAAATGCGACAAGTCGGCCGGCGCGTAGTAACTCGGCTGCGTGCCGAATATCGGTTGTCACTGAAGACGTGCCGGAAGGCGATGCGCTGGACATCGAAATGAACCTGCTCCTTACTGATCAGTCCGGGAAAATCCTGGCTGCGTCAACACGCGCTGTTGGCAATCTCATCATTATAAATTTACTTTGACCATCGTACCGGATTTCAAAAATCAGTTCAGGCGGTTCATTGCTTGGTCTGCCGACATTCCGAAGTTCTCGCAGTCGGGGCTGTCGCTTCCGATACCCGTTTCGTCGACGGCACCATGCTTGCAGTCCGCTGCAGGGTGTGGCGTGCCGGGCGGCGTAGCTGAACTCGTGAGAGTTCAGACAACCCTGTAGCTGAACTCGTGAGAGTTCAGACCCCACGCACCAGCCCCTGCTTACGAAGTTTCGAACAGATTCGGTCGAGCAAGTCCCAGTAGCCTGGCTGGAACGGGTTCAAGTCGGGATATCCGGGAACCAGACAGCCGGAGAATTCGTACTCCCGGAATGCGTCCACAGCGACCAGCTGCTTCCGCTCCGGATTTCGAGCGATATACTCCGCGACGGCCTGCAAAGCCGCAGGTTGACGTTCGTCGTCGCGCAACACATGATCGTACGGCTGTTCCTGCAGGCACACATTTTGCATTTGCAAAACGAGATTCAGCTGTGACCTTAAGAACTTCATCGCTACTCGCTACTCGCTGGTCAGCGCTGTCGAGAATCCCGACCCACAGCAAGTGCATATGATCGGGCATGAGACAAAAAACGGGGCAACAGAGTCCGTAGCGAAACATCGTGTGTGCCAACAACTCACGGAACCTGTAGTGAAAGACCGGCACAACCCAGCCGGTTTTTCGATCCTCAATCGTCAGCGACCAGTGGACGCATGCCTGCCCACGATAAAACTCCGGCGGCAACCGCTTGAGATAGTCGGCATCGCAAGGCGGATGTTCCATGTCGATCTCCCGTAGCTGGACTCGTGAGAGTTCAGTTGGATTGAAGTAGCTGGACTCGTGAGAGTTCAGGCACAGTCGCAGCCAAGCACCCCGAAGTTTCACGACTCCGGCTACTCGCCGTCAAGTTTCAACAGCGTGGCGTTCTCCGGGTCGTTCTTCCAGCCGAAGCGGGTGGCGAATTCGGCGTGGGAGAGGGTGATGTGGCTGCCGTCGTCAAGTTGGACGACGTAGACGATGTGCTCATCGACGCCCCGTCTCGACAGTTGGACGCGGTGTTGTTCCAATTGCCACCCCGGACCACGCGCAGGGAACAGGCGGAAGATGGGGGTGCTTGGGTCAATTGCGGGCTTCTCCGCAAACTTGCCGTAATTCGTCGGCTCCCACGCATCCTCCACCCATTCCCAGACGTTGCCATGCATGTCAGATAGCCCCAGCGGGTTCGCCTTCAATTCCCCGGCCGCATGCGTGCGACCGCCGGAATTACCCCCGAACCACCCCGCCCGCACCAGTTCGTCATCCTTGTCACCAATCCAGTACTTCGTCGTCGTGCCCGCCCGGAAATAGAACGGCTTCAGCCCGTCCTGCCGACTGAGCTTCGCACAGAAATCCGCCGCATCATTCCAACAGGTAGTCCGCCCACGCCCGCTGGTGCTCCTTCGCCTGCTCCGCATCAAACGGAGCAATCGCCGGTGCTGGTGCATCCGCCGGCCAGCCGTGCCAGCCAGCGGGATTTTCGATTTTCGATTTGAGAGGCGGGACTGGATGGCGGATTCTCTCCGCTCGCCAGATCGTTGTCTGGTTTCGGTTTGCCGTTGTTGACGATCAGGACCGTGATGATCGCGAGGACGGCGAGGAAGCCGGGGATGAGGAGCCAGCGGCGGTTGGTAGCGGTGCCTTCTGTAGCCGGAGTCGTGAGACTTCGGTTGGGTGAGGCGAAGTCCGAACTCTCACGAGTCCGGCTACGCGGGGCGGCGGAAGAAATCGCGTCCGAACTCTCACGAGTCCGGCTACGGGGAGGGCTAGGGAAGACGGCACTGCGTTTCCAACTAAGTTTCAGTCTGTTTTGTTGATATGGCTTGTCCACATCGCTGAGATTGTCCGGTCGCTCTGCCACTGATTCGTAACAATGCCTTGCCGAGTGCGACAATCCTATTCGGTCGAATCGTTCCGCTGATTCCTTCTGGAGGTTGTGGCGTACACCTGAGAAACCTTGATTTAGAATGTTTCTGGATTGCCTCTGCAGCTGGCGAGTCGCGGCGTTCAACACGATGACAGCCAAATCATGGAATGGTGGCGAGGCGGAGTTAAAGTACAGCCTTCGTCGCGGAGTAGTGAAGATGAACGTTGTGAACGAATTTTTAAGGGGCGAGTGTGTCTGTACAAGTAATTGGGGCTACTAATGAATAAACGAAAGTTGGCGAAATTCGGCTATGTCGTCGCCGCTGGGGCGTCGTTTCTTTTCTCGATCTCACTTTGGTTTACCGGGAGTAAACAAGAGGGGTTGTACGTGGGATTGTGGGTGCCATCGATCCTGAGCTTCGGGACGCTTGTGCTTGGGAGTGCTTATCATGGGAAGTAGTGATGTTCTGATTTTCGTCGTAGGGTGCGGAGTCTTTGCTGTGGCCCTCACATCGACATTCATCTCTTTGATTGTCAGTGATAAAGCGGACGAGTGAGCACGAAGGTTTCAATTTCCTGCACATGTTGCTTCGCACGACTGACCGCATGGCTACCTGTCGCTTACTAGTAATTTGGCAGTTCCCTGGATGGTTCTCCAGGGCGAACTGGAGCATAGTAGACGTTCTGATTCAAAAATGGAGCTTGAGCATGTCCGAACCGTTTGTAAACGATGCCTCGTCACTCATGTCCTTGTTGATCGAGAATTCGCACGGGACATTTGAAGTGATTTTGCGTCGTATTGAGATTCAGGGAAAGACAGGCTTTGTCCCGGAGCAGTTAATCCCCGTCTCTGGTTCACGACACGTCCTGCCCACACATAGCTGTTTGGGCAATGCGATGTCGATGCAGAAATGGATGCAAGAGCATCCTGAGGTGTTCGCAGAAGGCTTGACATCCTTCGATTAACACCCGCGCCAGAAGTGGGGTTTGATGGAGAGAAACGGCAAGTGTCAGATAAAGTGCTGCTGAAAAAAAAGTCAAAAAACGCGTTGTGATTGCGGCTGCAATCGCTTGAATCATCGAGTTCATGCTACTCACTTCTGCGACACGCGCCTGACGCATTATTCCAGTCAATGCATTTATCATCTGCACCAGTAATTCACGAATGACTTTGCGGTGCAGCGCTTGAATGGGAATGTACAGTTTCTTCTATTTCCATTTGCATAAGGTCAGGCAGATGGATGCGGAGTCTGTTTATAAATGTCAGACCGGCGTCCGAGGTCGACCACTGTGGAGGATTATCATAACTGTGCGGCTCCTGAAAGTCTGCGTGACCAGGATCGTAAAAAGCGTCGAGACAGCGGCGTCCGCCACCGACGTATTCGTGAGCGGTGTCGTGCGTCCTTCGTACATTGAACCAAGCCATGCACCAGGATGCTCTTCCACATCAAGCAAAGTGCTGGCGATGGTGAATCCCTCAGAGCGGGAGCCGGGAGTATCCGCCTTCACATCACTCAATCGCTTCTCAATGAATTCAGGCGTGCGTCGATATTCTTTTTTTGACTTCCACTTCGGACGCGGCCCACGTGGCCATTTGACCGTTCGTTCGGTATCACTGATTCGCTTCGTACCGAACGGGTTGTCGTCTCGCTTGTGATGATTCTTCATGACAACATGAACGCCCATCTTCATGCAAAAGGCAA
>JBDNHX010000559.1:0-1811 GCA_041688565.1 Planctomycetaceae bacterium | reverse complement strand
CAGCCCAGGGCTGTCGCCAGAAGTTCCGCCCGCCACCGCCGCGTGGTTTGCCGTAGCAGTGATTACGACAGCGATGACCTGGATTTTATGGCGCGTCATATCTGAACTCAGTGCATCGACCTTGCTACTGATCAGCTACGCGGTTCTACCTGTGTTTTCCTGTCTGGTGGCAGCAGCTTTTGAACGCTACCCCTTTGGCAATCGACTGCTGCTGTTCGCAGCACCGCTTGTTGTTTTTCTGCTGGCACATTTTCCTCTGACAAAAGCATGGAATCGAATACGTCAGTATCATCTGGATGCATTGCTTTCTGCGGTGTTGCTGACGTGGCCGCTTGTGTCCATATGCGAGACAGTCGGTGAATGGAGGAGCATCGACAACATGTTCGCTCCACACTACGAGGAAGACATTCGTCCGTTTGTTGCGCAGATGGTCAGGGCTCAGAGTACAGCGGCCAGTTGCTACGTTTTTCACGCCGCACGTCCGGCGTTTGAATACTACAGCCGAGACGGCACACAACATGTGTTCTTCGGCAGCCCTGGTGATTCTGATCACTATCGCGATGAGGTACGGTCATGTCTGGCTAGGAACCCGGAGTGGTATTTCCTGTTTGCTCATACTTCTCCATGGGGCATGCTTGAACCTCACAAAGCCTATGAATATCTCACGGAACAGCGGGCAGAAGAGTTTGTTCATTCCAAGGATGATGTACGTTTTTTTGTGACAGTGGGCAGACAGATTGCGAGTCATCCCGCTTCTATAACTGCACAGGAAATGGCAACGACAACTGCTGCATCGGCAGATGACCATCCCGTCCTGACGAATCCGCGAGATTGAGGAAACGTAAACATGTTGCTGTCGATTGTGATTCCGGCATGGAATGAGCAGGCACGGCTGTTGGCGGTGTTGCAGACAACTCGCAAGTACTGCGAAACCATGTTTGCCACCACTGGCTATGAAGTGATCGTTGTTGATGACGGAAGTCGCGACGGCACGGCAGCATTGGTGAGCACACAGGCGTCTGGCTGGGCCGAGTTGCGATTGATCAGCCTCCCGGAGAATCGCGGTAAGGGCGCGGCAGTCCGGACAGGCTGCGTGAATGCTCGGGGTGAATTCGTCCTGATCTATGACGCTGATGGGGCTACACCGATTGAACAGGAAGCCGTGCTGCGTTCAGAACTCACAGAACGATCGGATCTTCACCTTGCCATGGGAGTTCGATATCGAGGCACAGCGGAAGTGCACATGGGACTCATTCGCCGAGGCCTAGGGCAGATATTCACATATTGCGCATCACGGGTGGTGGGCCGTCCATGCGCCGATACACAGTGTGGTTTTAAGATGTTTCGACGTGAAACGATATTACCAATCATAAAACATTGTCGCGAAAGCGGGTACACGTTTGATGTCGAACTTTTGGCAGCCATTCATCGCCACGGGCTGGCGATGTGCGAATGCAGTATTCCCTGGACGGCGGTTCCGGGAAGCAAGGTTTCAATTATCCGGGACGGGGTCGTGATGCTGTGGCGACTTTTCGTTATTCGTCTGCGTCAATTGATGAATGTGTTTGAGCGTCCGGTGAAAACCAAGGAACGGATTCTCTCAGTGCCAACACCATCGGCCGGAAGCATGCATGCACTTGCCGCGTTTGAACGGACGGCGCATGATTAGCCACGGAGTATCGCTGATCCTGGTTCTTGTACTGCTGACAGCGGCTCTGTTGCGGTTCTGGCATCTCGACGCTCGTAGCGTCTGGTTCGATGAAGCCTTTTCTCTGGAACTAGCCACCAATTGTGGACTCACTGAACTTCTG
>JBDNHX010000110.1:0-13097 GCA_041688565.1 Planctomycetaceae bacterium | reverse complement strand
GGGTGTGCCGATTGGCGGGGTGCCGAAGTTCAAACTGGTGCCGCGTGGTTCGACGGCGTTGCTGGATGCGGTGGGTCGATCGATCAACGAAACGGGAGCACGACTGGCTGCCGTTGAGGAATCTCAGCGGCCGGGGCTGGTTGTCTTTGTGATCGTGACGGACGGGGCTGAGAACTCCAGCAAGGAGTTCCCGCGGGAGAAGATCCGCCAGATGATTGAGCACCAGCAGTCCGCATACAAATGGCAGTTCACGTTCCTCGCCGCGAATCAGGATGCGTTCGCCGAAGGGGCGTCGCTTGGGATTGCTCAGGCCGGAACGGCTGGTTACGCGATGGACAAGATGCAGAACGCCTATGTCGCGACTGCAAAGAAGATGTCTCGCATGCGAAAAGCGGTTAGCGAAGGTGAAACCGTGGACAACAACTTCACCGACGAAGAACGTGGTGAAATGCTCTAACTGTGATTTCCATGCAACTCTTGTCTGAAGCCCGGCTGGGAAAAACGGCCGGGCTTTTTCTGTGCTCAGGACAAACCATTGAAGAAGAAAGCGAACCCATGCAGACAATTCCAGTTTTCTTTTCTCCTGAAATGTCAGTGGATTCTCAAGGCTACTCTCCGTCAGCTTCGAAACCAGAAAAGGTAGTTGCCGACTGGAACAATGCAGGCTTGGCGATTCACATTCGATCATTTATGCCAGCTACGGCGGATCATCTGTCTGAGGTTCATGATCGGGACCATGTGCTTGATGTTCTGGAAGGCCGAGAATCCAACGGGCATGGTAACCAGATTTTAGAAGTGTCTCAGTCCTGCCTGTGGACGGCGGGATCGTTCGTTGCCGCCACGCACGAAGCCATCAAGAACGGTCAGGTAGGATGTTCACCGACCAGCGGATTTCATCATGCTGGCTACGATCACTGCGGCGGATTCTGCACGTTCAACGGACTGATGTTCGCTGCTCAGAAGATGATTGCCAATGATGTGGCTTTTGCCATCGTCGACTGCGACCGTCACTTTGGAGACGGGACTCAGGACATCATTGAACGTCTGCATCTTGAAGATCGGGTGCCTCACTGGACGTACGGTCGAGACGTGCCGTCTGGCTACCACTGGACGAACTTTGAGACGCAGATTCGACAATTTATCAATAGTTTTGCAAAGCAGACTGAACCCGGTGGGCGCGTCCTGCTGTATCAGGCCGGAGCGGATGTCCATGTCAATGATCCACTCGGGCCCGGACCAACCAAAGGAATGACGGATGACGATATGCGACAACGCGATCGACTGATTTTCACGCTTTGTCGAGACTTGAGAATACCGGTCGTTTGGAATCTGGCTGGCGGCTACCAGCGTGATCAACACGGCGGAATCAGCAAAGTTCTTGAGCTGCACCGAGCCACCATGGAAGAGTGTGTCGCGTGTTTTTCAGAGATCACTGGTCTCACCAACGCGCAGCACAGCTGATTACGGATGATCTGCAATTCACGTATGAGACGAAGTCTGGAGTGACAGCCCAGGGACTCTGCTACCTCGGATCAGCATCCGGACCAACCTTGGCCGCTGACGCACTAAAAAAACGGACTGCAAAGCCCCGACGAGATCAACTTTGTGATCGGGTATCATTCCGGCGCGATTCCTTTCGGGCAACCCGCGTATCTGTTGAGGTCTCTGGATGAAGTTCCGTCAGAATTCCCATAGGCAGGGTTGTGCTCACGCAACATGAACTGGCCCCAATGCGTAACGGTTGCCGCCGCCTCCGACGACGACGATCCGATGTGTGCCGGGGCGTCGCGGGCCCGGGCAGAATATGCTGAATTGCGATATCATCGCGGAAATCAGCGGATTTAGGCGATTGGTGTGTCGCGACGATGAGTTCGGGATCAGTGGCGGATTGTTGTGTCAAGCGGTTCGCGGAGCTTGGAGCAACCAGCAAGGATCTATTGCGAGCTGACGCTCCAAAGAGGATCAGTACGACTCCCAGAATGGTCAGCGTCGCGCTTCCAATGTTCATTGACAAACAACCCACTGGCTTCGGAATCCCATTGCGGAGGATCCGTCCCGCAGCGGACTCGTATCCAATGCTTCGTTCGAGCCTGCGTTTCTGATGTGCATGAACGATGCTTCGACCGCAAGGTAGCGTCTATACGATTTTTGCGACGACGAACTACTGTGGCAACAACTTCGGGAACTGAACCGGGAAGGCCAGCGGCTTATTCGAGAATCAAGGACTGCAGAGCCGCCTCGCGTACGTGCAGACAGAAGGCAGCGAGGGTTGACGAGGAAACGAACGAAGTCACCAATGCGTCGCAAAAGCAGATCGATAAGGACCTGCTGATGGAGGCCGAAGACCTGCGTCAGCAAATGAACGCCAACTCGCGGCAGAATCAGGAACTGGCCAAACGCGGCGAACGGATCGAGCGCATCCCGACCTTCATCACTCACACTGGCATCCGAGGGCATGTCGGACGTGATTTGTGTTCTGACTGTTTCACATTTTGTTTTTCAGTTAGCATTCTCGAGAGGTGTTGTTCGTTTCGAGTTAATTGGTCTTTGTATCGGTAACCGACCCTTTTTGAAAACGCCGCCTCTTTCAACACTCACTCAAACTCAACTTTCGGCAGTAACACTTGCCTCTACCAGGAAGAATTTAACAGTGGCCTTCTATCATCTCCGCATCATTGTCCGTGGCACCGCACGATCACCGCTCGTTTCTGATGTTCCTTTCCCGTCGTTTCGAATTGGAGATCATTTGAACGGTCTAATGTTCGTAAATGTCATGAACAATGACAGCCTTGTGATTGAAAAGATTACACATTCCTTTGGCGTAGGATCGGACAGCCATACTGTGACATCTCATGTCACTACCCTGACACTTAGCGACCAAATTACTAAATAAGCCTAAAGGCTGAAGTGCAGACATGTTTCCGTGTCATCTGCCGAAGCCCGATCAAAGTTGGCGGTGGTAGAAGAGGCGACTGTGTCATAGCAGTGCTTGGTTTCGCGCGAACAACCACGCGACCAAGGCGACGGAAGGAAATAGAGAAGTAAACTCAGGGTGTAGGTGTCCAGCGTCCTTTCAAACTCGGGTGACGCAACGAATTTTCCCGCGTAGTGCGTCGCTCTGAGCCGTGCCAGTTGACCGTGTCTGGAATTGATCTTGCGTTGAAGTGGCAGGATATGTGACGTTCTTTGAAGTGTTCAGTCGGCACACCGACTGATTTTTTTGCATAAAATTCTGATTCCGTCACGCATCAATACTCATCGGCATCAATCGGATGGCCCATAATGCGCAGAGACTCTGAACAATTGCCATATTCTGATTCGCGTAACCGCGTCCCATTTTCCAATTGACTGGGAAGCGGTTCGAAAAGGGTTGGCCTCCCGCCATTGAACGATTTGGTTCGTGAAGATTTCGAAACACGTGCGCCTACGTGTTTTCATTCACCGCGATAGAAACATCCGCAACAACGTCGTCACGTCGAGCCGAAATTGGCTGCAAGCGGGTCTATGTTCTGAACGTTGACGCGTCTACTGAGTCTGCTGAAGCCTGTCACAATTTCCTTTCGTGTGGAAAGTTTCACTGACTACCCATTTCCATCGCCGTGTACTCGGTTCATAGGGAAGGGCCGCACATTCGCGTTGTCGGTCTCAAACAGCCTAAAACTTTAAGTTGAAAGCGATTGCCTACTGCTCACACAATGATGGAATTGCACAGCCTGATTGAATCAGCCATTGAATTTCGCAGGTCAAGACATTGCGACTTTGAGCGATGTGGCGTCAAACAACCGCCAGAATAGATGCACGTCGAAGACTTTTCTCAATCGTGTGCTGAACGACACTTGGGACTTGTGTATTGAATTCCCTCATATCAATCGTGCAGCCTGTTTTTGACGGACAACGTGATAACTTTGGCGATGTCCGCGGGGAGATCGATGCACTTCGATAGGACGTTTTTGGAAGGTGCGTCCATGGGAATCGCTCGGGCCGGAAAGGCTAGTTACCGTATGAAGACAGGATCCTCTCCATCTCCGCCCGCTTTGATCGCCGTCAATTGTCCGGACATTGCTTCAGCGACAACCTCTCTGGAAGCTTCTCATCCGGAATTTTGCTCAACGCGGCATTGCTGATTTTCAACAGCACGCGCCCTTCGTCATCAAAAGTCTCCATCGTCAGCTTGATCTTTAATTCGTGTGCAGCGTAAATATTGCTGCCAGTTCGAAGTTTGGTATCCTGGTGAGCTGATCAGCCAGAAGTCGTCTGCGTTGAGCAGCTTCAGTACCCTTTGAAACAGGCGCTGGATCAACGGCATGTTTGGACGTCTTGGGGAGTCGCGGGCAGTACGCAACTCTGCTGCTTGCCTGAATTCGCCGCAGCCACTCCGCAGCCTGCCATGTGGAAACGCAGTGGACTTCGTTGTAGTCGCGGATGATGAATTTCGCCTCATGACTAATACCGGCATCGGCATAAAGCTGCAGCTCATCGTCACGCTCATCCGGCGTTACGCGATCCGGATGCTTGAGATAAAGACGATCTATCCACGACGCAAACGGCGACTCCAAGAAACGGGTGAGATCCGAGGGAGAGTAAACAATCTGCCCCTTTTCAAAATACATGTTGCCCTTTCACCAGTGTGGAAACGTCCCGTGCATCATAGATCCAGAAAGATTTGTTTGTTGCGTTCGACATTGAAAACACCGGATGCTCGTCTTCGCCAAGACATCGCACCACGACTCCGCCCTATTGCACGCATCGTCCCTGGTGCGATCCCGGTCAACGTGTTCTTCGACGCTATACGGCTCCATCATCGGGTGGACGCTGCGATCAAAGTCTGTCCGTGTCGATCAGCACTCTGCCAAGTCCATTTTGTTCCAGCCACCAGTAGGTAAAATGCTTTGAAATCCAGCTTGCGGCGCGTTCGGTGGCAAGGTCACGGTTGGTCGAGGTCAGTATCACGGGAATTCCAAACTTCGCTTCGATGGCATCCAGTGTTCCACATACGGCATTGGGATGAACGTTAGAGGGAATATCAAACGCTTCGAAGCCCCCTTTGATGTCCTCCAGCGTTGCCTCGATCATGATAGCCTTCCACCTGAACCGCGCAAGGCGACCGCATGCCGCCAGAAACCGACCTCGGTTGGTCACCGTACAGTCCACGATGTCGGCCAGACTCTTGCGTTCCAGACAAAGCAGGCTCTCCATTGACTCCACCGTGTAGTCCCCGGTCTTGAGCGTTGTGCGCTGCTCTCCGGCAATCCAGTTCGGATGATTCTCATGCAGAGGCAGCGGATTTTTTTCGCGTGTGTCTACGAGGACGACAGGCTTGGGGATCGCCCTGCTCCGAATGATATTGTGCCCGTCTCGCATGACTCTAAGGCGAGTCTTGCCTGCACTCACAAAGTCATTTCTGCCATTGCTCATTTGAAACCCCAATCCGGCATCCCTGCGGCTATCTCCGGTCACTGACAGCAACATCTGCACGCACAGTGTCGGCACGATCTTTCGGTGCTGATAAAACTAGTGATGTCTCTCTTTGAAAGAAGATGTGCAGCAAAAAACGAGCCCGACTGGCCGCACAGTACAGTTCCGTGCTTACCGCGTTCGGTTCTGGACGACTGAAGCCCGACAGAATGACACAGTCCGCTTCAAGTCCCTTAAATCGGTAGACTGTGGCATATTGAATTCCAGTCCGGTCGTGGTCCCCGGCGGACTCATCGATCAGTCGAACGCCCGCAAGATGAGCACAGTTTGCATAAGGGGAATTCTTCAGTCTGCGTCTGCCAACAATCACAATTCGACCCGGTGAGAATTTCCTCTTGTGGACCAGTTCGCTCACAATTTTCTCAACTGCGACCAACTCCTCTTCAGGCGAATCCACAACGTGTTCCTGCGGCGGAAATCCTTCCTCTGCGAAGTCAGGAGAGTCCATCGAACTTGTTGAGAGATGGCGTACGTAGTTAGCAATCTGATTGGTGTTGCGACAGTTCTTGTCGAGTGTGATCTTCGCCTCATTGACAAGAAATCCGAACTCACGACCAAAGATATTCTGATCCGGGTCGTAGAAGATGTACATGACTCCTTGCCCGGCATTGATGAGGAGCTCTTCGAGTGGTAACCACCAGTCGGCGATAAAATCCTGCCCCTCATCGACGAGGATCGCGTCATATCGCGGGCCTGCTCCGCAACTTATGGCGCGTTCCAACAACTCTGGCGATTTCAGATTAAAAAAGTCGGATTGCAGTACCGGCTCTAGTGGTTCGGCGTATTTGAGTCCTGCGGATTCCGCGAGATGCCTGCAAAGCCCGTGAAAATGGAATACATCGACTGCCAGTTCCTCTCGCTGCACTTCCGCTCGCAACCATTCGGCCAGAGGGATGTTGAAGCACAGCAGCAGGACTCGCTTACCTTCACGACTCAGACGGGCGGCCTTTTCAATCGCGAGCAGTGTTTTTCCTGAGCCGGCGCAACCTCGAATCAGAAGCCGCTTCGTGTCTCTCATGAGGTGCAGCACTTCGATCTGCTGTGCCGTCAGTCGCCGCAGACAATCTGCCTGACGCTCCAATTCTCCGGAAAACGTCTGGATCAGCTGAAACTCCGGACGAAGCATTTTCACTGCGCCGTCGATCAGATCTTTCCGAGCCTTTTGTTGTGGCGGACCGTAGTGAGCGAGAATGTCCTGAAATTTCTGCTGCAAGCGTCCAATATCACTGTGCAGAAGCGTAATCAGAGGCAAGGCATGCGATGGCAGGCGTCCCTGGATCTGATCGGCTCCCGAAAAAACGACGGCATGTCCGTGCGCGAACTGCGATTCCTTCCAGTCGCGTACACGCTGGCATAAAAGCGTCTGCAGAGTTCCCGATGAACGCTGAGCCTGGTGGTAGGGGTCTTTCCCGAGCGACGCCCCGTCACGGCGACGCCAATGCCCCGACAGGCCATCGTAGTGAACATCTCCAGGTTTGGTTTCGATCGACAGCATCCCAAAGACTGGATGCAGAATCAGGAAATCACATTCGCCCTGTTGCAGATGCCGATCCTTTACGTTGAGCCACGGGACACTGTGAATGACCGTGAAGTCGTCATCCAGTTGTTCATTCAGGGCAGTAAAGAATCGCCGTTCAGCGACACTGACAGTGTCTGGGGGAAACAGCGAAGGGATCATGTGTGCCATTAATCGACTCCACGTCTTCAATTTCGCTGAAAATCGCCGGTGTCCTGGGAGATCAGGAAACACACGCTACACATGCTTCTTTCCCTGTACAAGGAGTTGATCACGCTCGATGAGAAATGCTTACGGCTTCCTCGTCCGGTTGTGCCGATTGGTGAATAAGCCCAAATTCGTCACGATTGGTAACCGCCCGGGGTATCCGTGGGCAAGAGTCTTGTCAGTATGTCATGCCGGGAGACAGCGAGATTTCCACAGCGAGGCACGCTTATGGTCAACGAGGCTTAAGGCCGATCGAAACTCTCATCATCGGTCGTAAAGCCTTCCGTGAAGCCTTTGATGGGTTTCAGTTCAATTTTCTGCGATGCCGGAGTAACACTCTTAAGCTGCCTTGCCAACTTGCCAAGTGCCTTTTTGAAATCCTTGTTCAGGCGAATTGGCGTGTCAATGGTATTGCCATGGCGAACAATCAGCTCCACCAATTCATGAAGTGGTACATCCATCGGAGCAACTTCAGAAGAACGCAGTTCATACGCATCCGTTCGAAGAACACCTTGCTGTTTCATTGCCTCCGCCAGCAAATTTCGCAGATACGCCCATTCTGACTTGAGACGGTTATAGTCGTCCTCAATCGGCAGCAGCTGTGCTTCAAGACCGCTGATGGACACTGTGGCGGGATCCTCCAGTTGTTCGGTGAATCCCAGCAAGTGACTATGCACGCTTTGAAGATAAACAACGTCCATGGCCGCGTAATACACCTGATGGGCAGTCAGAGGGCGGAGTCCCCAGTCGCTCTTTTGTTCGTGCTTGTTGACCTCAGCGGCAATCCCGAAATGTTCCGCCAGGCTCTTTAAGGAAAGACTTTCCGGCAGGGAGAATCGGTGCCTGGGAATCGACTTGGCCATCTTCAACGTGCAGGTGACATTCGTTGCGGCAGCGTTACCAAGATAGTTTATGTCGTATACAGAATTGTGGAACACCTTTTCGATCGACGGGTGAGCCATGATCTCACGAACGAAGAAATCGACCAGTGCTGGCTGATCCAATACGTCCATCAGAACGACATGGTGACATTCCGAACCGCCATCGTCGGACAAAGCCTGAATCAGCGAGATTCGACGATTTCCCGACTGCCAATCCGCCGTCTCCGTATCCAGCCAAATTCGGCGACATCCCTTCAATCGCTGGATCGCTGCACCAATCGTATCTGGCCGATCAAGTACTTGTGGGAATGCAACGTCGGGCAGAGGTTCGTTCCTGTCTGCGATTCGTTCAAGTTCAGCTTGTTCACCACGAAAGGTTTTTAGATGTTTGCAACTCCGTTGAGTTGTCGGGGATTTCCCAGTTCGCCATGCCATGCAAGTACAGGAATAGACACCATCAGCATTCCTGAGGATGTACTTCCGACCCGCCGAGCCGGGCACTTCGAATGATTCGCCGTTCCGTAAATCGGGCATTCATATTTTCCTAGTGGGTAGCCCCATCGCTCCAGCCTCGCCTGCTGGAGCGATTTGTGGCCGCTCTCAATCTGACTATGCGAGTCGCTCCAGCGTAATTGGAGAGTCTGACAGCAGTTTTGCGTGTCCTGGATGGCATGTGAAAACAATCACCTGCTTGTCAACTGCGAATTCCTTCAGCACGGCAGCCGTAATTCGTTGGCGTTCAGGATCGAAGTCAACCATTGGGTCGTCCAGCACAAGAAAGCCATGGAGTCCTTCGAGAAAATGTGATGCCATAGAAAGCCGAACTGCCAAACCGATACTTGATTTCGTTCCCATGGACAGTAGGGTATGTGACAGTTCGACGCCACGAAGTCGATGGACGCTCCTTTGATCAACGTTCACGTGATGGTAACGATCACCTGTCAGTTGCCCAACGGTTTGTTTCAAACGTGCCATCCATGGATCCAACGTTCCAGAATCCAGATCTGTTTTGAGTTGCTGGAAAACATCGGAAACTCGTTGCAGCGACCGCAAGCGTCGTCTCTCTGACTCCAGAGCAAGGGATGCATCCGCAATCAACTCATCCAATTCATGCGTTGATCTGTCAGGTTCGGTTGCCACCAAGCGGGCCTGTGTCGTTTTCGCGTCAGGAAGATCCGTCTCTTTGATCTCCTGCAGGCGATGTTCCTGGGACTTAAAAGACTCCACGAATGAGTCGAGATCGACAATGTCGTCTGGGACGGATGGCAGATCACGGAGTTGATTCTCCAGTTTCCTCTTCGCATCGCGTGCATCGAGTATCTTGTCGAGCATCGCTTCCGGGGAAATAAATTGAACTTTCCACTCTTCAATCTTCTTCGTCAGCCCTTTAAAACTTATTTCAGCCTCTTTTTGGTCTTCTCGAAACTTATCGCGGTCATGGTTGATTTCCTCAAATGATCGTTCAGGCTGGGCTGTCGTTGCACCAACTTCAGCCTGCAACTCCTCGACAGTTTTTCCGTTGAGGACATTCACTAGCGTTCGCTTTTGGTCGTCCCAAAGACGCTTTGCCGCACTGAACTCGTGCTTAAGATTTCTCGCATCTTCAATCGTTGCCGCCCCGGTTTGTTTGAGGAGACTTGTGATCTCATTCCTCCGGCACTCGAAGTTCTGCTGAACTGTCAAAAAGCCTCCGTCCCCGGACTCAATTTCGATGGACCAGTCAGCAGTTTTCAGGACGATTCGACCGTCAGCGTCGATGGCAAGTGGTTGGGACGCGTTGACGGTCCGTTTTTCGGGCTCCTTCAATCCGGATTCGACATCCACTTCCAACGGAATGGTCGACGTAAAGCGTAGCAGGAGTTTTCCTGCGACCATTGAGGCTGCGAGTTGATTACGCTGATTGATCGCCGCCTCAAGATCGGAAAACATACTTTCAGAGAGGTGAGCGAATCTGCCATTCTGTTCTGCAAGTGTTTGCAGGTGGCCCTGTTCCTTGTATGCTCGCGTCAGCGTTTCGCGTTGGCTTTGTGTCTTCTCATAAAACCGAGCATCCCGCAGTTCCTTTTCTACTGCGGCGAGAGATTCGTCAAGCTTTGCCCGCAGAGTTTGCAGTCGCTGCAATTCCAATTAATCCTTCGGCCATGTTGTTTGAATTTCTTTCAGTTGTTGTTCGAGGAACTTCGCCGCATCCAGGTCGTTTGCAAGTCTTGCCCTGTTCTCTGCTGCCTCAATGATCGGACGGTACTTGCCGACGAATGCCGCTAGAAGATCACGTTCGCCTGTGAGCTTAGCTATCTCAGCGTTGACTTTGTCTCGATCGCGTTCGTAGTTCTCGACAGATTTGCGATCAGCAAGAAGCTGTTGATTCGTGTACCACGCCGCTAGCAACGTGCCCTGCGATTTCCATGGGTTTTCGATGCCCCTGCCTTTCTCTGGGGAATCCGCCACAATATCCCAGCGAGAACTGACCGCAGCAAGGCTCTTTTGAATCTTGCTTTCAAGCTGTTCGATGGACACTCCATCTGTATCAAACGCGGACTTGCGGAGCAGTTGAGCCAAGTCTGCAGCTTCCTCGCTCGTGGAATTCAAATCATTCAAAGTGGCTGATAAAACGGCCTGTTTCGAAATCAGGATATTTTGCCAGGTGCCTTGTTTTAGATTGAGTATTTTGGCAATTTTTCGATCAATTTCCTCAGCACTGGTCACAGTCTGCCCTGACGGCAAGATTAGCTCACCGCGAATTTCAGCACCCCATGATTTTGAGATCTTATACTGTTCTCCTTCCGATTCGCACTTGAGTGACACGCGAAACGTGTCGCCTCCACCACGAGGAACGAATTGATCCAGTTCTTTCTTCCAGTGAATCTTGCCGTAATTAGTTGACTGAAACAGGACTGAAATTAGAGCATTCACCAATGTGCTCTTCCCGGCCTCGTTCGGCCCGAGGATCACATTCATTCCAGGCAAGAATTCGAACTCACGGTAAAGAATTCCGGCAAACGGTTGAAGGCAGATGGAATGAATGATCATCGGCAAGCCTCCTTGACAAACTCATACGCGAGTTGGAGTGCCAGTGGATCATCTTCAGAACGAGCAAGTTCGCTGAGGAAGCGGTAGGGGAAGGAATTCTCGGTGAACTCTCCATCGATATCGGCCTGACGAATGGCTCTCAAAAGATCGTCCGTATTGAACTCGAGGTGTTGCACACAGGTTTCAATCTGGCGACGAAACTCGGGGATCTGATCAAAGAGTTCGCTGTTCAGTCGGCCTCGCAACTTGAGTTTGACAAGGTGCTGTCCAGCACGGTAGCTCTCGAATTCGCGGCGTAGTTTTTCAAGGTCTGCCTCCGACTCAATCCGGGATTCCACAATGTTGTGGAACTGATACGAGCCTGTCTTAACAGAACGAAAGCTACAGTCGCCAGCATCGCCGACTTCAATGATCCAGGCGTATCCGGGATGTCGACAGTCAAAACCATCAGGCTCCGGTGTCGATGGATAAAAAATGCGGGACTCTCGACCAGAGTCTCGATCAGGAAAGCGAACATGCGTATGCCCCAGTAACCATAAATGAACATTGATAGCCTCAAGTTCGCTCGTGGTCATTGGAAAGTAGTCGCCATCAAAATCAGGCGAAAGTCCGCCGAGGCTTCCGTGAGCCACTCCGATTCTGACCTTCCCGGACGGTGCCGCATCGACGGCATCGTCAATCCAGCCAACCACGTTTTGTTTTGAGTGCTTGGAAGTGCAGACACCTGGATAAAGGATCGCGTCGAGACCAAACGGCTCGAGGTCATACGGTCGTTGTTTCGTCAACACGAGGTGTCTCTCACCGAGATACTCGGTGAACACTGGCCACAGAGGGTCGTCTACTTCCTGAACGTAATCGTGGTTACCCGGCAGGACGACGACCACGCCTTCGAAGCGTGAAAGTGCTTCCGCTGTTTCTCGCACGTTTTTCTTGGAAACACGCAGATTGTCAAAAAGATCGCCCGCAACGACGAAAAGATTGCAGCGTTCTCTGTTGGCGATATCGGCCATTCTTGCAACTACTGTAACTCGCTCCTTAACAAGAGCACTCTGAAGCGATTCAGAGTAACCTCTAGTGAATCTCAGCCCGACATGAACATCGGCGGTATGAAAAATCTTGATCATCGGTGAGTCGCACTCGACATGTGAAGATTTGAAACGTGGCGGAACGTCGGACAGGGATTCTGCTGGAAGAGTAACGTGACACATCTTGGCAACTTCGTCTCATCTTTTCACGTCTGCCCCATTGATTTCGCCATGGTTCTTCGTCGTTCGTTTATGACAATATGCCGCTGCCTGAGGGTATTTTTCTTTGCGAAAAGCTGTTCGGTGTCAGCATCAGGAATAGCGATGGCCGTGACGTCCTGGTACGTTTCATCGAGGGGAACAGCATGCTGTGGAGGACTTAGGCTGCATCCCGTCAGTCAGCTACTGGCTGAGTGAAATGCCGATTATTCCTTGGATGGGACCGTGATCAAGGCTGGAAAGCTCGATCGAAGACATTGCCGAATCTGATGACGAAACGGTAATGAACAAGAAACACGAAGCAGCAAAAAGATCCTAAAACGCTCTCTCCCTGAACGGTCGATATGCGATGAACTGTTTGAAATTTCAACAAGATCAGAATGCTGGTCCCATGAAACAGTTTTTGAAAACTCTTCTTCAGTTTTTCCTGATCCACGAACTGTTCTTCAACACTGCGATTCGATGCCCGTGGTGTAGGAAGATCGTGCATTTGAAAATCCATCGTGGCAACCGCGACGATCGTTATCATTGCTCTTACTGCAGCAAATACTTCTCAGTGGATTGGGTTGACAACAGCGTCACACAACTTGCTGAACACGTCCAAACGGGTGCGATCTGCTGGGTGCGCCATGAAGGCAGTGAAATTACGGAGCTTGTTGAGTTCTTAGCAAGTTGACGGCGGGGAGAGCTATTAATGCCTTCTTAAACGTGGCATCCCAGGTTTGGCTCAGGAGAATGGAACGC
>JBDNHX010000109.1:0-3806 GCA_041688565.1 Planctomycetaceae bacterium | reverse complement strand
TGACCGGCTTGTCTTTAGTGAACAGATTGTCGAAGTCCACGTCGCTCAAGCCGTGCGGATGCTCACTCGGCGGCTGCAGCCGCATCAGATCGACCACGTTGACCACGCGGATTTTCAGCTCGGGCAAGTGCTCACGCATGATGCTTACGGCTGCGAGTGTTTCGAGAGTCGGCACGTCGCCGCAGCACGCCATCACAACATCAGGAGCAGTCCCCTGATCGTTGCTCGCCCAATCCCAGACGCCGATGCCCGCAGCGCAATGTCTCGCAGGAATGGGCCAAGCACGCGAGTGTCGCCGATGCCTTGCGAACCTGGCACCGGCACGGCTTCTGCATAGTCGCGAAAATCCGGGCTTCTGCAGATTTCGCAACAGGATGCCGCCATTGGCATGATGATTCGCTCCCATGCGACGATTTCCCTGAGGTGCCAATTCCGCCAGTTCGGGAATCAGTCGGCCCGTCTCGTCGAAGAGTTCCTCCGGTCGATAACTCCGCAGCCAGTCTTCCAGCAGTTGCAGATGCTCGGGATGAGTCGCTGGATCGGACAAGGGAACCTGATGAGAACGGAACGTCCCTTCAATCTGCTGGCCATCAACAACCTTGGGCCCGGTCCAGCCCTTGGGTGACTTCAGAACGATCATCGGCCAGCGCGGTCGAGTCATGTTACTGTTGACACGAGCTTCATGCTGAATGTGCTTGATCTGCTCGACTGCGGTATCCAGCGTCGCTGGCATCGCTTCGTGCATCAGTTCGGGGTCGTCTCCCTCGACAAAGTACGGCGTCCAGCCGTAGCCCCGCAGCAACTGTTCCAGTTCTTCGTGGTCGATGCGAGCCAATATGGTTGGATTGGCGATCTTGTAGCCATTGAGATGCAGAATCGGCAGTACCACACCATCTGTCACCGGGTTGAGCGTCCCCCAGTGCCCCAGCAGCATGTGCTTGACATCCGCCAACGCCAACGGTCGCTTCAGCAGCGGATTGTCGAACAGATAAATCTGTCCGACAGAGAGATAATTGGCTGCCCGCCAATAGGCGTCCATCTTGTGGAGTAGTTCTGATGAAAGAGTCGGTGACTTCATTATTTAGTTTCCTGAGTTGGATTGAGGTGCGGATGAACGGAGACGGCGAAATTGCCATTCTTTGACCAGGCAGTAAATGCACGGCGCGACCAGGAACGTGATGAGTTGCACGCCCATGCCGCCGACGCTGGGGATGGCCATTGGTTGCATAACGTCCGAGCCGCGGCCATGGGAGAGGAAGATGGGCATCAGACCGATGACGGTCGTCGCGGTGGACATCAGCATCGGCCGGACTCGTTTCAAAGTGGCCTCGATCACCAGCTCGCGGATTTCCGGGACGCTGTTTGGATGCTGGCCGCGGAACGTGTTCTCCAGAAAGCTGCGGATGACGACGCTGGCGTCGTCGGCCACGCCGAACAGGACAATGAAGCCCACCCACACGGCAACGCTCAGATTCGCGCCATAGAACAGCAGGAGCGCAAAACCGCCCGACGCGGAGACAAGAATTCCGAAAAACACGACGAATGCCAGCCACCACTTGCCCAATCCCAGGTAGATCATCACGAACATGGCAAACAGCACGACCGGAACCAGCAACGACAACCGCTTCGTCGCCCGCTGCTGATTCTCGAACTGGCCGCCCCATTTCCAGTAGTAACCGGGAGGCAGCACGAGCGTCGCTTCTTAGGGTTTCCCGGCCGCGATCAGTTCGTCACTGCGGCGTCGCTCGGATTGCAGTAATCTTTCGGCATCTTCAACCACGCTGACTTCGTCGCGGTTGCGCGTGTTCAACGTGACGTAGCCCACCAGCAAGCCATTTTCGCTCTTGAGTGCCTGCCCCAGCCAGTTCGTTGAACTGCGGATCGACTCACCACGATTCTCAGTTCATGAGGATGCTGCTGCGAAATGCACATGTCCTTCGTGCGACGGCGAACTGACAAAGCCCATCCTGCGGCATGATCACCCAGCATCACTGGTGCCGCTTCCAAAGCAGAACATTCCATCCAGAGGCTGGGGTGAAGATTTCTGGGTCAAAGTCTCAGAACGCTGTGGCGACCATTTTAGAGGCATTGTGGACAATCCACTGGCAGAAGCTCGGCTGCACGGCCTGAATCAAGGCACTGAGGTCATCTTCCACGAGGATCACATTCTTGCCGTCCATGACGTTCACCGGCAGGAGGTTGTTGCTGGAATGGATGAAGCGGATCTGAAAGAACTGACGCTATGGCTGGCTGAATTTCACAGATCGAAACAAGAGTGACGTCGGAGAATCCATTTCGCATCGCAGTTGTCGTCTGAACCGCCCCTGAGTTCCTTTGAAAGCCTTTGTCATGCCGTTTCGAACAACAGGGAAATATATGATCTGGTCATCTGCGACATTGACGGCTGCTTGTCGCCTGAGTCGCACGCAGCAATCAACGGGCCAGCCCTTTCAGCAATTGCTGAGCATATATCGTCAGGCGATTCAGAACCGTGATCGACCAGTCGTCACCCTGTGCAGCGGAAGGCCGATTGGGTTTGTTGAGTGTTTATGCCGCATGATCCACAACACGTTGATCCCCTGCATTGGAGAAAATGGAGTCTGGCTCTGGCGACCTGCTGACAACTCGTTTGAGTGCGAGCCAGCCATCACTGAGGAACATCTTGAAGTTGTTTACGAAGCCCGCAAACTCTTGAGGTCGCTTTATCATGCCAGTGGCGTCATTCAGCAGCCGGGAAAGTCCGCCTCTGTCGCTCTGTACCATCCCAACACGGATTATCTTCGATCCATCGTTCCGACGATTACCGAGGAGTTTCAGAGACGAGACTGGCCGATTCGAGTCTCGATGACGTGGCTCTACATCAACTGTGATCTTCAGCACGTCAACAAAGGAACTGCTATTGATCGCTTGCTTGCTGAGACCGGCATTGATCCTGAAACAACGGCAGGAATCGGCGATACGATGGGGGATCGGTTCATCGCTGAACGTGTTGCATGGTTTGGTTGCCCGGCAAACGCTGAAGCGGAAATTAAGAAATCAGCAGCCTATGTGTCACCGCATCCGGAAGTTGAAGGTGTGCTGGATATGCTGGAACAGTTGTCTCAGTGACGCTTATGGTACAATCATCTTCCAGCAAAGTGATGATTCAGGATTCACTCCGAAGAAATGAATTGTGTGGGCTTCAACTGCATCAGCGTGAACAGAACAGGAAAAAAATGATTCTTGAAGAGCATGAAACGATTGTCCGGCAAATCGTGGATGAATCAAATCACGAACCAAAGGAGGCAGGCAAGAGCCGTGTCCTCATGGGATGGCGTGCGAAGCTGGAAAAGGAACCGCCACATTTGCGGCTCCACCAGATTGACGAAATCGTGCGAGAAGTCCGGCGAAGACTCGGAACCGCTCCTTGATGCTGGCAGGACACACTGCGAACCGGCGTCCCACTCCAGTTCACCAAGAACCCATTGTCCGCATCCAGCAGCGTCGGAGAGTGGTTTGTGTCTTACCAAACTTTCGCCTCAAGAATCGGCCAGCGGGAACTCATTGAAGCGACAAAGAAGCGGCTGAAAACAGGAACCCATGAGTAACACCATTACCGCCATTGCAATCTACTTGACCACTGTCTTCTTCATGAGCCTTGTGTGCTTTTGCACCTACGGTTGGGATAAGCGGCGTGCGAGCAACGGCGGTCGTCGTGTACCAGAACGCACCCTGCAACTTTTGGCGTTCTTCGGTGGCTGGCCCGGTGCGTTGATCGGGCAACGACTGTTTCGCCACAAAACCCAAAAACTATCATTCTTAGCCGT
>JBDNHX010000558.1:0-4444 GCA_041688565.1 Planctomycetaceae bacterium | reverse complement strand
CGTTAAATTTAGGGTTGAGCATTGCTTGTACGACGGACTTCCAGTCCGTCGGCGGTAACCTTTGTCGACGGACTGGAAGTCCGTCGTACCCTAAAATTTAGCTGTGACAGACCACTAGCACCACCCGTTTCGCTGAGCGACGATAAGAAGACGATGAAGCTGCGTTGCTCCGTGAAGGACGGTGTGGTTGTCGATCATCTGATTACCGCGACAACCGACGAGGTCCGATTTGCGATCACCGCCCATAATGCCACGACGCAGGCCTCGAAAGCACATTGGGCGCGTGCCGGAAGGTGTGGCGATCTGACAGGACGGCAGCGACTGCACCCATGAAGTCATTTCGCCGGTCCCACAGGCGTGCATTGTTACGAAGAGGGTCCCTTCCGGGGATGGGTTATAGAATCAGAATTTCTCCCTCGATTATGGAACTCCTTCAAGAAAGAGCTAATCTCCGGGACTCTCCCACATTTTTCATCGTTTGGAGAATTTATCGTCATTTTTGGAGGCGGCCGGGAATCATCTCCGGGAGCACACATGACAGACGCCTCTGACAACCATGAAAAGTTCATCGAGCTTCTCACGAAGTACGAGGGGCTCATCCGCGCTTCAATCCGAGCCGTGATTCGGCGAACCGAGGATGTGGATGAGGTGATGCAAGCCGTAAGCTTGACAGCTTGGCGACGGTTTGATTCGGTCACGGATGTCGACGGCTTTCCGAAATGGGCCTGCGTGATCGCTCGATTTGAGATTCTGAAGTTACAGCGATCGAAGGCACGGGATCGATTTGAACTCGACGAGGCGCTGATGGCGAAGATCGTCGATGAGGGAGCCAAAGATCTGTTGGCTCGCGGTCGTCGAATGGAGCTTTTAGAGGACTGTGTGAAGCGGTTGCCGGAGTCACGGAGGTCGCTGGTGCTGCAGGCTTATGCGCCCGGCTGTTCGATGAGGGCGCTGGCAGAGCGGCTGGGGAAATCTCACGAAGGGCTTTATCAGTTACTGCGGAGGATCAGGCTGGAATTGAAACGTTGCGTGGATTTGCACCTGGCCCAGGAAGGAGAGCGGACGTGACGATCAACGACGATGATCTGCGAATGCTCGACGATTGGCGCAGCGGCTGCATTGCTGAGGCGGATTTCGCGACGTTGCAACGGCGTTTATCCAAAGATGCGGGGCTGCGCGGCGAGTTGCGTGCGCTGGCCGATCTTGAGGAAGGGCTCACGACGCTGGCTTGGCAGCCGATTGCGATTGTTCCGGTCTCACCGCTGCAGGATGACGTGCTTTCGCTTCGTGAACGAACTACCTTTCTTTCATGTAAAGAGAATCGTCGCGGTCTGTTGCGGCGATGGCTTCCCTGGACGATCGCGGCGGTTGCCACGGTATTTGCGGTGCTTGGCTGGATTCCGAACCCGGACGCACCACCGCCGAATGCGGCTCGCCCGGTAACGGCCTTACTCGTGGATGAAGCCGGTGCGGAGTTCGCGCGACAGCGGCAGCCTGGCGAGGTCCGATTTGATCCGGGGAGCTACGAACTGCGCGCGGGAACCGTGCATCTGCGATTCGCCAATGGTGCGGATCTGGTCGTTCAGGGACCGGCACGTTTCAACATTCGTGACGAATTCCACACTCAGTTGGCATCTGGTCGGGTGCGCGCGATCGTCCCGCCGACAGCGCGCGGTTTTACCCTGGAGACGAAAGAGGTCGACTACGAAGACATCGGCACCGAGTTCGGCCTGAGCGTGGATGCCAGCACCGGCGTGAGCAGCATGCACGTCTTCGACGGCCAGGTGAATCTGCATCGTGCCGGGGCGACAGGGTTGATCAAGAGTGTGTTTGAAGGAGATGGCGTTCAGTGTCGCGATGGGCGCGTGGACGCGGCGGCTGATCTGAATCTTGATCAGTTTCCCTCCCCGGACGAGATCGGGTTCCTGCGCTGGAAGTCGCTGCATCAGGAGATGTTGTCCGACCCAAGCCTCATCGCCTGGTTCCCGTTTACCCGAGCGGACAACGCGTCCATTCTGACCAATGCCCAGCGGGCTCATGGTCTTCCCGATGGCCGAATCGCGGGCGCACAATGGACAACAGGGCGCTGGGCCGGGAAGCAGGCGCTGTTATTCGATCGCGATTCGGATTTCGCCGAGTTCGAGATTCCCGGAGAGTTTCAGGAACTGAGCATCGCGGCCTGGCTGAAGGTCGATCGCTTTGATTGGGAGATGAATGCGATCTGCAATTCCAACGGCTCGGACTCAGGCGACGTGCATTTTCAGATGACTCGGCATGGTCTGCCACGAGGCGGCGTATTGGGATCGGACCGGGTGAATTTTCGCTGGGTCGGGAATCCCGTTCCGCTCGCGAAATGGGTGTATGTGGTCTCGGTTCTGTCCATACCGCAACGTCGCAGCGTCATCTATGTAAATGGCGAACCGGTCTGGGAATACGACTTCAAGTCCAATGCTGGAGTCTTGATTCTGCCCGGCCATTGCCGCCTGGGAAACTGGCTGCAAGAAGGTGTAAAGTATGGCACGTCGCCGCGAGCCTTACGTGGCGTCATCGACGAGGTCGCGATCTGGAACCGTGCTCTGTCGCAAACAGAGGTGCTTTCCCAGACGGAGAAAGGTTGCCCCAGTCTGCTCTGGTCACGCGAGAATCCTCCGCTGCGGACTCCGATGCCAATCCCGAATTCTTGAAATCTCCGAGGCCCACATTGATCACCATGATGACTTCTCAACACTGTCTACTCGTTGCCTGCCTCATACTCACCGCGTCTGCGGTTATTGCGGACGATTTGCCGTCGGGTCGAGTGCCGATTGCGTTCACGGTCGACAAGCCGGGGCGCGTCTCGGTGGCGGTGTACACGGCGGATGGAAACGTGCAATTGCGATCGCTGTTGGTCGGAGAGTGGTTGGCAGCCGGGAAGCATGATCTGCAGTGGGACGGACTCGATCGCGAGGGGCGGCCTGTCGAGCCGGGGGAGTATCAGTGGAAGCTCATTTCAAGCCCGGGAATTGAGGCCGTTTTTCTCGATTCGATCGGTGCCAATCCGAAGGCCGGACCTTGGGCCAGATGGATCGGCAATCACCACGGGCCAACAACAATCGCCGTCGGGCTGCAGGGCATCTGCGTCGGCGCGTCGATTGCCGAGGGGCCGCCAAACATCCACCTGTTCGAACGCGACTTCACCACCACCCGCTGGCTCTCACCGCACTACGGCTGGAGCGCATTCGGCCATCGCGCGGTCGCTTTTGCCGACGATGTGGTCGTCACACTGTCTCAAAACGCTAACGTCTCGGTGCTCGACGTGAAGACGGGCGCAGTACTGAAGGAATTCGACGCGCTCTGGGCCGGCGACACGCGGCCCGATCATGAAGGCGGTCGCGGGCTCGACATCGACGCGCTGGGCAAGAGCTGCGTGATCTCGCACTTCGATCACGATGCCGTGCGCTGGCATGACCTCGCGTCCGGGAACGTCGTCCGCGAGGTGAAGGTCGGCAAGCCCCGCCGCGTGGCGATTGCTGCCGACGGCGCGGTCCTCGTGCTCGGCGAGCAGGGCGTCGTGCAAATCGATGCCGACGACAAGCAGACCGTCGTGGTCGAGGCGAAGCTGCTCGTGGCGCCGGTGGCGCTGGCCTGGGATGAATCGAACCAGACTCTGCTCGTGGCCAATGGCAATCCCGATAATCGTATTTTGCGTTTCTCCATCAGCGGCAAACTACTGAAGAGCTACGGTCGTGCAGGAGGCCGCAAGCCGGGGCCATATCATCCTGACTGCTTCGCCGAGGTCGCCGATCTCGCGGCCGACGAGGGCCGGTTCTATGTCGTCGAAGGCGGCGAAGCGGGCGGAGGGCTGCGACGGATTTCGTTGGTGGGCAAAGACGGCACGATCATTGATGATCGCTTTGGCGGCGCGGAGTTTTTCTCAACTGCGTCCGCTGTGCCGGGCAATCCTCGCGAACTGTTTTATAGCTCGAGCCCCAACACGATCGGTCGGTATGACTTCGATCCGGAGACGGGAAAAAATCGGCTCACCCATTTGTTTAATGTTCCTGACAAAGGCTGGGGCGATGGCCTTTTCCCGAAGCCGTACGACTTCCCGCACTATCGCCCGATCAAGCACAACGGTCAGGTCTATCTCGCCTCGAACGGTCGCTTCGTGCTGCGGCCGAATTATGAAACCGGCGAGCTTGCGCCGGTCTCGCTCGCGAGTTTCCGACAAAATAACGGTTGGAAGCAGGACGCGATCCCAGAGCCGATCGCCAAGGCTGCGGCGTTTCACAAGCTCGATGTGAACTCATCGAAGACCGATGCTTTCACCTGGTCCGACACCAACGGCAACGGGCTTCTTGACCCGGAGGAGTTTCGGTTTGCGGAGTCGGGCCCGGCTGCCGGATACGCCTTTCTCGACGACGAATTCAATGTGCTCTTCGGCCACTACTCGGCCTGGAACCAT
>JBDNHX010000557.1:0-8862 GCA_041688565.1 Planctomycetaceae bacterium | reverse complement strand
CTACGCGCTCGCCCGAGATCCGGACAAGGTCGATATCCTCAAGAGAGTGATGCATGCAGAATTTTGTTGGCAACGCGTCTCCGACTGCCCGCCAGGACTCCCCTTGTATCTCCTCAAAGAGGGGGACTGTCGAGCGCTGGCGACCACCGTCTCCTGCGGCCAGGCCATCGCCGGCGATGGCGCCTTCAGCCTGGCCATGATCGCCGATTACATGGACAGCCTGGCGACGTATGGCAGCGGGTTCTACCGGAACCTGTTCTGGGAGGCCGGCATGGTCGGCCAGTTGCTTTATCTTGAAGCCGAAGAGGCGGGCATCCGCGCCACCGGGATCGGCTGCTACTTCGACGATCCAGTTCATGCGGCCTTCGGGATCGTTTCACGCGAGTGGCAAAGCTTCTACCACTTCACTGTGGGCGGCCCGGTTGAAGACAATCGGCTCACGACCTTGCCTGCGTACAATTTCGAGTAAGAACAATGAGTATCCCAATCATGCTGCGAATTTCAGGTGCTATATGAAACCCCTGAAAGCCAGCATCCATGCGGTCGTGATCGTGGGCGGCGGATTCGGTGGCTTGGCGGCAGCGAAAGCGCTGCGTCAGGCCCCCGTCCTTGTCACACTCGTCGATCGCACGAACCACCACCTGTTTCAACCGCTGTTGTACCAGGTCGCGATGGCCGGCCTGTCGCCCGCAGACATCGCCGCGCCGATCCGGTCGATCCTCAACACTCAGCGCAACGTCACCGTGCTGCTGGGCGAGGCGACCGGGATCGACTTTGAACGACGAATCTTGCGACTTCGCGATGGTGAACTGCCGTTCGATGACCTCCTCCTCGCGACTGGCGGGCGAACCAGCTACTTCGAACACGACTTGCGAGGCCAGCCGCGCGAACCGTTCCGTTATGTCGATAAAGGGACGATGGCCACGATCGGGCGCAAGGCGGCCATTGTTCAGTTTGGCCGTTGGAAGTTCAGTGGCTTTGCGGCTTGGGTCACTTGGTTGGTCGTACACATTTACTTTCTGATCGGCTTCCGCAATCGCCTCGTCGTGCTGTTCAACTGGGCTTGGTCGTACTTCACGTACCAACGCGGAGCCCGGTTGATTACGGGTGGGGTTTCGCGACCAGCCGCCCGAAGAGAATCCCAAGGGCCAGATACCGAAAGGGTTGAATGATGAAGCGACATCCCAGCCTGCAGCCGCTGTCACGCGAGCATCATCGGGCGCTGCTTTACTGGAGAGAACTCGACCAGCAACTGGGCAGCCCGCACAGTGCCGGTTTGCGAAGGGCTGCTGCCGCGCTGCAACAGTATTGGAACCCACGGTTTGCCAGCCACATGGCCGACGAAGAACACGTTCTCCTGGACGCGTTGCCCGGTGCGATGCGATCCCGACTGCTGGACGAACACGGCCTGTTGCGTTTGCTGCTGGGTTCGCTGGATGACAGGCTCGACTCCGGCGGACCCTTAGCGCTCGACGATCTGGCAAGTCTGGCGGCGACGCTACGTGCACATATTCGCTGGGAGGAACGTGTCCTGTTTCCTTACCTCCAATGCCACGTGCCTCCGGACGAGTTGAGGTCCTGGGGAGACAGACTGCGCGGTCGGCGGGCGTCTGACGAAGCAAGTTGCGATCTGCGTTAGCGGATGCCAATGTATTTAGCGGTAAGGCGAAACAATGACCATGCAAACACACAACACTGATGTTGCCATCCTCAATATGGAATCCGGTGACGAAGTCCTGCACGGCAACGTGCTGATGGTTTACGAGGACCAACAGGATTCGCCGAGTTGCACCGCAGCCTTCGTTGGCCACTTGCTGCGGTTTGCCAATCAAGAAGCAGTTCCGTTTGAAAGTGGAACTCTGATCACAACAGTTCCGTTTCGCATCGAGACATCGCGTTTGGGCAAGCCGGTCGAGCAGGTGACTCACGATGATCTTGCCAGCCTGAGGGCGAAGTACCAACTGCGGCCAGACACGCCGTTCACCATGGTCCTTCGCAAGGATGTCACGGCGCCCCCGCAAGAACTCTTTGCCCACGACATCCAACATTACGCCAAGACATTTTACGAAAACCGCATTGGCGATATTGAGACGGCATTCCTTGCCGCCGAATCACAGGCTCAATCATTGAGAGTGCAGCCCGAATCGCCGGTGTGCCTGTTGTTTGGCCTGGAGGGATTGCCGCTACCCGTGGAGTCCGCGGTATTTGAACTCAACCTCGCCGACTTTGCAGCCCCTTTCGCGAAGGCATACGCGCTGCTTTGGCACCTGGTCCGTCGTCCGGAGTACAGCGAGAAGCTGACCAGCGGCCCGCACATCGGTTCGGACGGGAAAGCCGTACTCATGCTGAGACTCCACCCGAAACACGACGGCACCTTTTGTCTCGGGCTGGAAGCGAAGAATCCACTGAAGCTGCTTGCAGAGAATTCCGAATTGGCTCACTTCCATCGCGTGGCATCCAATGAAGCCGCCGCCCGCGAAGTCTGTCGAATTCTGGCTGAACTCACGGCGAAACAATTCGACGCCGAAGTCAGCATCACAGTGGCAGAAAAAACATCAGGACATCCCGCCTGATGATGTCCCAAATAGGCCGACCACTTCCAGCCCAAAGAAATCCTGGATGAGTGCCCATTTCCTCTCGAAAGATCCGGAACGGTCTGTTCTCAACACACGAATGGGACGTGCGCGAAGTTCTGCGCGATGGTGCTTCGGACGATGAGATTTGTAACGTTGTACGGGCCGCTGTGTACGCGAAGAAGGCGGCGCACGGCATTGACAGCGACCACTTCGTCAAACCCGAACGGGCGATGTATCAGATTGGCGGATAAAATTCATGGGCACGGGATGATTGAGCGACAAGCAAGAAAACTGTCCAGGACGATGCGTGACAAAAAGCTGATGCGAGAATTGCTGAGTGAGAGGAATCGAAACATGAAGCTAGTGCGTGTCTGAAAAATGGCTTCGCGGCGTGATTTCAACCTGCGGGCACACCCTGCGCCAAATGAAGACTTAATCTTGAGCGAGCTCGAATCGCTGCGGGTACGACGATGGAAGTTGAACCGAATCAGCGGATGGATGGCAAGCAGGTCGTCGCGGCTGTCGAAAGTGGAAATTACACCGAGTTTCGCAAGGCGATGTATCCGATCGAAGCGAGTCTGCGTGACCGAGTGGGTCGTTGGGTGCAGCGTTATCCGCAAATCCAAGCCAGGATCGGAACGCGATTCACGATCGCGGACATCGTCGAAGAAACATTCATGTTGGCGTTCGACCGTTATAAAGAGTGGCGGCCCGAAATGTTTTTTGGGCAATGGATCGAAACGTTGATTGATCCCGCTATGAAGGCGATCGCGCGCGACCCTGAAGGCGAGTTAGAAGTGATCAGCTTCCAACGAACCTGGAACGAAATGTAGTTCTTACGAACAGCACGGATTTACCGGCGACAGCCTGCTCGATCGTGGCAAGTTTCAGGTTCCAGGCGAGGCCCAGCAAGGACATCGCGCGGATCACCCAATAGCTCACGTCAATCTGCCACCAGCGCAAGCCGGGCCGATCGGGGTTCGTCGCGGGGTGTAACGCCGACAAGCAGATTTGAGATAGTTTCCGTCGTTGTTGCCGGCATGACTAAACTCTTCCTTTCTCTGATCCAGCATAAGAAAAAAGCAAAGCCCGTACCGAGGGAATGACGGGGCATCGCATTGCGTGAGTGAGAAGAATCGAAGTCCATCTCACCGACGAGAACAGCGGCTCAAAGTCCGTCGACAACGACAAGCGTTGCGTGATGGAGGCCCGCCTCGCTGGTCTCCAACCAATCACGGTAACCGATCAGAACGCAACTCTAGAAGCAGGCACTCGATTGCGCCGCCGACAAACTGGAGAAAACCCTCAAGAGGACCCTCGGGCGACTGGACGACCCCAAAGGCCAAAAACGAGCCACTGCGTTATTCCCTGAGCGGGATCCCCTCAGCCTCTAAATCGCACGCAGTTCGCGCCGATTTGGCCAAAAGCGGATGTGTCGCCAAGACCTTCAGCCAGCGCCGCCGCATGTCGATGCGCCGGAGGCACGCAAATTGCCGGAACATCATAGACCGCATCATTTGCGGCGACGCAGCGGGTGTTCCGCAGGTCGATTCATGGCCAGCCCGGACTTAGATTCGACGTTCGGGCTCCACTGATGATTGACTATCGAAAAGCATTGGAGGACATAAAATGCTCTGGACCATCTTGCTAGTTCTATTGATTCTATGGGCACTCGGCTTCGGATTTGGTGTTGTAGGAAATCTGATTCATGTGCTGTTGGTCGTGGCTCTCATCGTGTTTGTCGTCCAGCTTGTTCAAGGCCGTAAGGCCGTGTAGGTAGTGGCCCGCGAAGAGCGACAACCGTCACAGTGAAAGAGGTTTCAATGTCTGAGCTAAAGACCATACTTCATCCGACGAATATGAAGGAAGTATCGTACAACGCTTAAGGTGGGTGCTAAGGACCGCTCGAGAAATTACTGTTCGATAGTCGCCTTTCGCTCCGCGAAACTAGCGCTGCTTTTGCGGATCAAAAGACGACACTAATTTCTCGAACGGTCCTAACAGGCGAGAAAGAAGGCGACTCGTGTTCTCCAGGTCCTGGTTCCTACTGTTCGTGACGGCGGGTTTGCTCTTGCCGGCAACCGCGCAAGCGCAGACGATTGAGGAGGACGAGACGGAGGTTCTCGTTCCCACGACCAAGGCGAAGGCCCCGGACAACCTCCCGAGCCTCTCCGAGGCAGCAAAGCTGATTATCCGTCAGACGAATGACTTCCGGGCGGGGGAAGACCTGCCGAAGGTGGAAGTCAACTCAAAGCTCGGTGAGGCGGCTCAATACTTTGCGGACTACATGGCCCGCACGAGCAAGTACGGCCACACCGCCGACGGCAATCGGCCTGCGGATCGGGCCAAAAAGCACGGCTACGACTACTGCATTGTTTCGGAGAACATTGCAAATCAGTACAACTCGGCCGACTTCACGACTCAGGCGCTAGTCAAGGGGTTCTTCGAGGGATGGAAGCACTCGCCCGGACACCGGAAGAACATGCTGGATGCGGATGTCAGCGAGACCGGCGTGGCGGTCGCACGAAGCGAGGAGACCGGCTACTACTACGCCGTGCAGATGTTCGGCCGCCCCAAGTCGAAGGCCTTCGAGTTCAAGATCACGAACCAGTCGGACGCTGCGGTCGAATACATGATCGGTGACCGCGCCTTCCAACTCCCGCCCGGACTCATCCGGACGCATCAGCGCTGTCGGCCGTCGGAGGTGACATTCCGGTGGCCAGGTGCCGAAGGCGAAGCCCGAGTGGTGCAGCCAAGCAACGGCGACCGCTTCGTCGTCCTCAAGGAGCAAGAAACCTTTCGGCTCAAGAAGGAATAGGCCCGAATAACGACTTTTTCGGTGAATGCATACTACTCATTCCGCATGCTTCTGCCCTGCAGCTTTTGCCCGGCAATTCCTTGAGAAACGGCTTCAGTCGCGGCAAGTAGCTACGAGCGACCTACCGATTCTCTCGTTCGATCCGACGGCTGCCAGCCCTGAGGGACTAACGTTCATGCTGGCCGAATACGAGCCATCGCGTGCTTCACTAAGTGGGAATCAAGCGTTTTCATCACGGCTGAGAGATCGCCGCCCCGATCCTCGTTAGTCCAGGATGTCGGCCAGCAATCGGCGTGACAAATGCGGATGGGTTCCATCAGTCGCACCGGACGGGACTTCGACTCCATGCTTTTAAATCCCCGCGGGAACACACCCCTGACCCAATTTGGCAATTACTCATACTGCGGGAGCGGGATACTCGATCTGTCGTCGCACGAGCATTCGATCAGCTCCCACGGTAGGGTTTAGAGCTATAGCTAAGCTCCAGCCGTTCAACTCGACACAATACTACAACGAGCTAAAAACGGCCATCTTGATCCGTGAAGCTGATCCAGTTTCGTATCAGAAGTTGTAAAATATGATCGGCACGCAGTTGTACGGCGAAGCGTGGTCGACTTACTACGTACCGTCCATGGCTGGTCATTTTGTTCGGCTTCGATGTAATACCGCTGGGTATCATTAGCGTGATATTCGTCTTGTGCCAAACGTTGGTGATCGGTCAATGGTGCTTTCTATGTCTGGTAACTGCGGCCATTTCGCTGCTATTGGTCTACTGGACATGGGACGAAGTCCGAGCGACACTGGCTTACTTGCGGATCGTCTGGAAAGAACACCATGACACTCGCTTGCTCTGGGATGTGTTTTGGGGTAACCGCAGTGAGAAACTTGACGCGGCGGGTGAGCAACTACTGTCACGCGAGGTGATTTAATGTGGGGACGAGTCGTCGAAATTATGACCGCGATTTGGTTGGCAGTCAGTCCGTTCATCTTCCGCGTGCAGTCCAACATGACGCTGTTATGGACTGACCTGGGTGTTGCGCTATTGATCTGTGTATTATCGAGCCTGTCGTACTGGCACCCTACTCGCCATGCGCATTTGCTGATCTTGATCGTTTCAGCGGGATTGGTCGTGTGGGGCCGATTTGCCGTGTTGCCTCCCACGCCGACACACCAGAATCACATCTTCGTTGGTTTGTTTCTGATGATGCTCGCATTGGTTCCCAAATGACGCATCACGACCGCCCAACGTGTGGCGTCGAACCGAAGACCAGTAAGCCGAGGATTGAACAACTCATTGAGATCGGCGTCATCGTGGCCGGAATTCTACATGTTGCATTTGCGCGGTGCCGCACGGCAAGCCGACGGACGCTACCATCACCGAGTTGAAGGGCCTTCTGCACCCGGGCGATCTGGTCGCCGATGGAGGCAACTCACACTGGAAGGACTCCGTCCGCCACTACGAAGAATTGAAAGCAAGTGGCATTGCCTTCCTGGATGTCGGCACGAACGGTGGGATTGAGGGGGGGCGCCGCAGCGCTTGCTTCATGGTCGGAGGCCCTCGACAAAGAAGCCTGGATTCCCGTGATCGCGCTAGCGGAACTCGCCCTCTGCCGCTACCAATAGTTGCATTTCGGTTAGCAAAAACGTTCCGGCCGTTCCCCACTCCGAGTTTCCCTGTTTCTTCTTTCTACGCTCACGAGCCCGCCGTCCCCGGCTCCCCGACATCTCCTAGCGTGTCTTCGACATACAGCATCTTGACGAGGACCAAACCGACCGCGGCCAGCGGTGTGGCGAGTAAGATGCCTGGCATGCCGAACAGCACTCCCAACAGTACCTGCGCCGTGAGCGTCACAACCGGCGGCATGCTCACTGCGCGCGATTGCACGATCGGCGTGAGCAAATATCCCTCCAGCGTCTGGATTACGAAATACAGCAGGGCAACGTAGACGGGTGCCATCGGGTCGGACAACGACACCGCAAAAAGCACCGCCGGCACCGCTGCCAGGATGGGTCCCAGGTACGGAACAAACACCAACAGGAAGTTAATCAAGCCGAGCGCTAGCGCAGCGGGTATCCCGAGCAGCCATAACCCGATCGTTGTCACTATGCTGACCAGGGTCATACTGAACAATCGGCCCAGCAACCACCAACGCTGCGTCCGGCCGAGCGCGTCGCATATCTCGTCGGCTCGACCGCGTTTGTCGATCGGGACCAGATGGAGCAAACCCCTCCGGTACAGTGCCGGATCGACAGCCAGGTAGAGTCCGACAAACAACACGATCACGACGGTAGTGACAATGCTGAGTGCCACGAAAAAAACGCCACTTACACGCCCTACGATATCGGCCCGGCCGAAAAATAATTGGCTCGCCGACGGCGCTCGCTCCAGTAGCTTGCGGCCCCAGACATAATCACCGAGGTACTTTTCCAACTTCGCCAGCGACCCAGGCAGGGTTTCGATGAGTAGATCGAGCTGGGCCGATACTCGCGCGGCAATCAGCCAACCACCGAGAACAACGACGATGGCGAGTGAGAGTGTCACTACCGCCAGCGACCAGCCTGTGGAAAGCCGCGTGTATTTGCTGAGCCGATCGCTCAATTCGCGCAACAACACCGCCAATAGGACGCCCGCGAAGATCAGCAGGAACAAGTCCGCGGCGAACCAGACGAGACTGATTAAGGCCGCCACTCCGACCACGATTCCCGCGACCATGAGGGTGCGGTGTACGAACTCACGCTCGGAGCGAACGCCCATTTTGCGCGCTCGTGGACTTTCTGCAGTCCTCGCCGTCGTTTGATCTTTCATCGCGCGCTCTCACGGTCATGACTCAAATGCCGCGCCCCGCCTTGACTCGATTCGGAGTCGGAATCTTGTGATTTGCCGGGACCGCGGCGGGGGCGCGGCTCTGCCCTGTCGGGGCGGACCATCGGCTGGCCGTATTTATTCGCATATGCTTGGGTGAAAGCGGCGCCAAACAGGAGGATCTGGGACGAGTAATAAACCCACACCAGGATCACCGCCAACGAACCAGCAGTCCCATAAGCCGACGCTAGACCGAAGTGGCCCAGGTAAAGCCCGACAAGGTACTTTCCGAGCGTGAACAACCCGGCGGTCACCGCGGCCCCCACCAAAACATCCCACCACGTAAGGACGATATCGGGCAGGAGCTTATAGATCATCGCAAAGAACACCGTGAGCAGTCCCAGCGAGGTGATGAACGCGACCGCTTGCCACCAATAGAAGCTGCCGCTTTGGGCGGCCGTTGGAAAGAACTTATCGAGCGCGGCGGAACCAACCAGGGGAACCAGCAACAGCAATCCCGTGCCCAAGGCCAGCGCGCACATTGGGACAATTTGGCAAGATAGGGGGTTGCGCTTTTGGGGAATTTTGAGTACACCTCTGCAGCATACGAACTGTCATCGCATGCTATGGAGAGAAGACTGTGTCACGATCAGATGTTAATATTG
>JBDNHX010000556.1:0-12502 GCA_041688565.1 Planctomycetaceae bacterium | reverse complement strand
GGAGTCCCGTGTGATAAATGGGTCGAATAGAAGCGTAAGGATCATAACCCGAAGCGTCAGCGAGGGAATTGTTGGCAGGCCGCCAAACCGCCGCAATTGAATCCCTCACTTACGTACGTTCGGGTTGTGATAGTGCGAAACGCGCAACTTCAAAAAATGCTGGCTGCGGGTGTTTGTCTTAAAAACACAACGAAAACACCCGCGGCTAACGCCTCGCGGCTAACGCCTCGCGGCTCACCTGTTGATCGAGCGATGCTGAGGCCTTGGGCAGTCGACCGCCGCGCCACAGATTACTTTGCAAGATTGACGCGAACCAGTTCTTTGTCATTCCGAGCGAACACGCTTTTCATGGCGAAGGCCGGGTGCGACCAGATCGTCATCCGTCGCATGACAGGGCGAGTAGGTTCGATCAGTTTCGCTCGACTGATTTCCTTGTATCCGGCTTGCGAGAGGTCCGCAATGATCAGATCGCCCTGTTCATTGTGCAGGAAGTATCGACCGCCTTGCGGAACGATAAACGCATTCCACCATCGACCGCTGCCGGTGGCTTCCAGAGATTCCCAGACGCGGTCACCAGTTTCGGTATTCAGGCATCGCAGCTGCCCGTAGCTGCAGACACCAAAAATATTCTCCGCAGTCACCACTGGCGTCGGCATGATGGAATGCAGTTTATCCGTATGCTGTTCGTCCGTGCCATTGCCCTTCCACAGCACTTCGGCGCTCTCCGCACCGACCTGCAGCATCCGTGGCCCTTCATAAAACGACGTCAGAAAAAGCCGATCGTCCAGTTTGCGAGGCATCGGGACGCACAGGCCAGCTCGAATGGTCCATGGGATTTCCCAAAGGACCTTTCCAGTCTCTGGATCCAGGGACGACACGGCGGAGGGATGCCAGATAATCAGCTGACGACGGCCTCCGAATTCGTAGATGACCGGCGGACAGTATCCGACGACCGGATCATTCAGCGATCTCCAGATTTCCTTGCCAGTGACTTTGTCGAAGCAGATCACGAGCCCATTCTCAGTGCCACCCACCAGCGTGATCAGCTTCTGCCCGTCGACCAGTGGCGATGCGGCCATTCCCCAGATGGGAAGTTCGGTTCCAAAATCCTTTCGAAAGTTCTTCTGCCAGAGCACGCTGCCATCGGCCACATCCAGGCAACGCATATCGCCTTCGGTTCCGATGAAATAGACGCGGTTCTCATCCACCACCGGAGTCGCTCGCGGACCTGCGGGATAGCTGGCGGTGTAGCGAACAAAATCCTGATGCTTCCAAATCTCCTTGCCGGTTTCCGCATCAAAACAAAGCAGCCGTTCGAATTCTCCTTCCACCACGCGATCGGACAGAAAGACTCGCCCCTCAGCGACTGCCGGCCCGGAATATCCTTCAGCAACCGGCACCGACCAGACTCGCGGCAACAGGCCGTCCGTGGGGAAAGTGTCGACAATTCCGTCTTCGTGCCACACGCAGTCTCGCTTCGGACCGCCCCATTGCGGCCAGTCGTCGCCAGCAGCTCGTGGAGCACTCAGACAACAAACTGCGGAAACAAATAACAGGCTGGCCGACGACCATCGCAAGCTGATAAACATAAACTCCCTCTTTCATTGATCGCGCAGGCGACGTTGTCCTGATAACTTTATTTTTTTAGCGGAACGCATGATGCTTTTCGGCGATCTGCCGGTTAAATGCAGCCGACCGAAAGCCATGGCGGCTTCCGCTACATCGATTTTGGTTCTGTCGGAGTGTCTCAGACTGGCAACGCTCGCACAATCAGGTGCCCAGTCACAACCTGAGCCGCGAGGCGCTAGCCGCGGTTGTTTTGTTGTGTTTTCAAGACCCACACCCGCAGCTAGCGCTTTACGGCTCACTAAATTAACACCCCGCAAGTGCAGTCGGGCGACGACAGTCGCCTGAAAAGAAGGCATGCAGCGCAACGGCCCTCAAAGTAGCCGTCACTCTCTGAGTGACGAATGCCAAAGGCCGCTTTTGCGGCCTGCCTCACTCGGAGAGTGAGGTCTACTATGTGAAATCGAGGGCCATTGGCCTGCAGCCCACTGGCTTGCGTTTGCTGCGATGATCGGGCATCGTGCGTGGGTCTGCGAAAACTCTTCCTCCGCCAGCGTCCAACATCATGCAAGCTCTTGAGTACCTTCAGGAACTGATTCCGTTCCCTTCCGTCAGCAGCGAATCCAACAGCGGGATTTCGGATTGCGTCGAGGCGTCTCTGACGAAGCTGGACTTTGAGATCGAGCGGCTGCACTATGTGGACGACCGAGGCGTCACAAAATCGTGCGTGATCGCGCGCAAGGGGCCATCCACTGGCTGTGGGCTCGCCTATTTCTGTCACACCGACGTCGTGCCTGTCGAATCCTGGAGCTTTCCAAAATCCGACCCGTGGACGCCGTTCATCGCCGACGGAAAAATCTACGGCCGGGGCTCGTGCGATATGCGCGGCTCATTGTCGTGCATGCTGGCCGCCGCCGAGTCTCTGAAAAGCACCAAGCTGACGACGCCGCTGTATTATGTAGCGACCGCTGACGAAGAAGTCGGAATGGCGGGGGCTCGTCAGGTCGTCGAAAAGTCGGCCATCTATCGCGAGATCGTGAAGCAACAGACTCGGTCTATTGTCGGCGAACCCACGATGCTGGATGTTGTGTATGCTCACAAGGGCGGTCGAGCCGTCAAGGCGACTTCCATCGGCCGTGCCGCCCATTCCAGCACAGGGCTTGGCCTGAACGCGAACATGGCTTTGATTCCGTTCCTGTCGGAAATCGGACGCATCCACCACGAAATGGAAACATCAGCCCAATGGCGGGATGATCGCTTTTCACCGCCGACACCCAGTTTGAACATTGTCATCAAAGACGCGAACACGGGTATCAACATCACGTCGGCGCAGTCGGAATGCCTCGCCTACTTTCGCCCGATGCCCGGTCAGGACGCCGACGGCATGGTGGACTATCTTCGCACACTGGCTTTACAACACGGTCTGAAATTCGACCTCCTGTTCTCAGGATCGCCGCTTTACACTGAACCATCAAATCCGTTCGTTCAGGAACTACGGAACTTCACGGGAAGCAAGACGCTGCGCACCGCAGCTTATGGAACCGACGGAGCGATCTTTACCGAGCTACAAAATATCGTCGTCTTCGGACCGGGTGACATTGCTCAGGCTCATACGGATGACGAATGGATCAGCCTTGATCAACTGCAGCGCGGGACGGACCTGTATCGGCAGTGCATTCAGCGATGGTGCTGTTGAGGAGTGACAGGATGTCAGAGTTTCCGGTCATCAGCGTTTCAGATCTTGTCAATGCCTTCAAGGAAGTTGTCGAAACCGCACTGCCGCCCTGCAGTGTGGAAGGCGAGATTTCCAATTGCCGCAAAAGTCCTTCCGGCCACTGGTATCTGACCTTAAAAGACGAGCACGCCGAAATCAGCGCCGTCATCTGGCGAAGCGCGGCGCAACGTATACGGTTTGAGCCAAAGGACGGCATGAAGTGTCTTGCCACAGGCTCATTGCAGGTTTACGTCGCCCGCGGGACGTGCCAGTTTGTGATCGCCAAACTGATGCCCCAGGGCGTAGGCGAATTGGAAATGGCCTTTCGTCAGTTGCGCGACAAACTGTCCGCGGAAGGACTGTTTGACGAGTCACGGAAGCGACCGATCCCCGGAATTCCTCGCCGCATCGCGCTCGTTACAAGTCCGAGCAGCGCGGCTGTCCGCGACATGGTGCAGGTGATTACTCGCCGCTGGCCGTCGGCGAGAATTGTGATCGTGCCGGTTCGCGTGCAGGGCGAAGGCGCTGCAGAAGATATCGCTCGCGGGTTGCGGCTGGTTCATCGCATTCCGGATGTGGACGTGGTTATCACTGGCCGCGGTGGCGGAAGCCTGGAAGATTTGTGGTGCTTTAATACAGAGATTGTCGCGCGAGCCATCGCGGCTTGCCGACTGCCGGTCATCGCTGCCGTTGGGCATGAAATTGATGTTTCGATCGCGGACCTTGTGGCCGATCGTCGAGCGCTGACTCCGAGCGAAGCGGGCGAACTTGTTGTTCCATCCGCCACCGATCTGCGGGACGCCCTGCGGCACATAGCAGACCGCATGCGGCAGACACTGCGGGATCGGTTGGAACGTATGCGGTTGAAACTCAGTGCCATCGAGGCGCGTTCGGTCATCCAGCGTCCGATGACGCTGGTTGATCAACGCCGCATGGATCTCGATGTCTGCGGCGAACGTGCCACCAGAGCCATTCAGCTGATGACCGAACGACGCCGGCGAGAACTTGGTTCAGTCGCTGCATCCCTGCAAGCACTCAGCCCGCTGCAGGTTCTGGCTCGCGGCTATTCGCTGACACAAAGATACGACGGCACGATCGTGCGAAATGCAAACGACGTCAGCACCGGAGACGTGCTCCGAACACAGCTCGCGGGAGGCGTGATTTTTTCCAAAGTCTCAGAGCCGGCCTGAGACCAGCAGGCTGCTGATTTTCGACGAATCCACCAGGTCTCGCGATCATGCGGATCATCTCGTTCAGAGTCAGTGGAGTTTTGGGCAGCGGCTGACGTTTAACAACAATACCGTTCAAAAAGTAGCAGGCACACTTCGTGTGCCGTCCGCCAGGCTGCGAAAACACTGTTCTTCTTGCGGCTGCGGCGCATGGAATGTGCCTGCTGCCAGGAATAATTGAACGGTATTGCGACTAACGACTGAGTACGCCGACTTCCATTCGCTTGCCGAGAAAACCACGTCGCAGCTGAGATCCGGGCATCCGCGACCAAGTCGGCACAGGTACCTCACGCGCCACGTGATAATCGAGTACACCGCCAGACAGTTGAGCGTACGCGGCAGATTCTCGGACACGCGGTGGCGACCTAACGCGCTGCGCGAAGGCCCTCGATCCAGTGCACACTTTTGTTCTCTTCAATCGGAGTGTTTCTTCGCTCTTTTGCCTTCTCAGCGGCGGTCAGCGATGTAGCGTCGAGCTGTTCAGTAAATCGATCACGCGGTCATGGCATGAAGACGCTCATCATTTGCAATCACTGCTGCCCCTTCCAGCGGAAAGACCGACGCAAATCAGCTTCCTGTCCGAAGCCGCAGACCGAGAATTCCTGAATCGCCACTATCTGCCAGGAGAAACTTGTGTGGTACAGTGAGCCCCGCAGGGTAACGCCGTGAAGGATTTTTTTGTGGCCGGATTCGTGAGAATTCGGGCATTCGCCATCAAACGATTCCGAAGTCTCACGGCTTCGGCTACGAAACCCCGCCTGTTTCCGCGACAAAAATTCTGAACGGCGTTGTCCGCGGGGAGGAGACATGGGACAAAAACGTTGCACCGGCAATTCATCCGTACCACTTCACTCGTTAAATCTTCACTCATTCTTATTACAGGTTTTTCATGAGCTCCACTCTTCCCACCATGAACGCGGACCAGATGCGAAGCTGGGTGAACCAAAATGTTCCGCTCGAGGATTTTCGAGGCAAGCGGGTGCTGATGATTATCCCGGATAACACTCGCACCGCGCCGCTGCCTGTTCTGTTTCCGGCCCTGCGAGCTCTGTTGAGGCCGGTGACGAAATCGCTGGACGTGCTCGTGGCTTTGGGGACTCATCCGCCAATGCCCGAAGCAAAAATTCGCGCGATGATTGGAATCGTCGACAGCGATCCGTGCCACGATGTGGGCTTGTTCAATCATGCGTGGGATGATCCTGCGGCCCTGGCCACTATCGGGACTCTGTCCGAATCCGAGACGCGTGAAATTTCCAATGGCGTGCTGTCGATGGAAGTCCCGGTCCAGATCAACAAACGGATTCTGGATTATGATGTGGCGCTGGTCGTGGGCCCCGTGTTTCCTCACGAAGTCGTGGGCTTCAGCGGCGGGAATAAATATTTCTTCCCGGGAATTTCTGGCCCGGAGCTGCTCAACTTTTTCCACTGGCTGGGGGCTTTGATTACCAACGTTGGCATCATTGGAGTGCAGGATACTCCCGTGCGGCGAGTCGTCGATCGAGCGTCTCGGCTGATCAAAGCCAAACGCCGCTGTCTGGCTTTTGTCGTCTCCACCGATGCGACTCCGTACGGTATGTTTTATGGCTCACCGGAAGAAGCGTGGCATGGCGCATCGGAGTTATCGGGCCGCGTGCATATTAAGCGGCATGATCGACCGTACCGCCAGGTTCTGTCATGTGCGCCGGAGATGTACGATGAACTGTGGGTTGCCGGAAAGTGCATGTACAAGCTGGAACCGGTGGTCGCTGACGGCGGTGAACTGATCATTTATGCGCCGCATATGAAAGAGATTTCGATCACGCACGGGACCAACATCGAACGCATCGGATATCACGTCCGCGATTATTTCACAAAGCAGTGGGACAAGTTCAAGGACATGCCCTGGGGCGTGCTGGCTCATTCGACGCATGTTCGCGGCACCGGGACTTTTGAAAACGGTATCGAGCGGCCTCGTGTGCAGGTCACCGTGGCATCGCAAATTCCTCGGGAAGTCTGCGAACGGATTAACCTTGGATATCGCGACCCGGCCACCATCGACATTGAGTCTTTCGCAAACCGCGAAGAGGAAGGCCTGCTGCTGGTTCGAAAAGCCGGCGAGCATCTGTATCGCCTGAATGACGGCATCTCAACTTCGCTGGGCTGAGACTGGGGCCCTGGAGCAGCACTGAGACGCACAATTCGCGTTCCAGGAGTGTCGTTCGGCTTTTCCGACGATGTGCGCGGCCATATACTCCCGCCCGCCGGTTCTGGTTCGTAACATATCTGACGTTGAGGAAATCTGAGGAATCGATGAGCAAGTTTGAATCTGTTGCCGTTGTGAAGGCTGCCAATATTTACTTCGACGGCAAGGTCACCAGTCGCACGATTGAATTCAGTGACGGGTCTGTAAAGACTCTGGGCGTAATGCTGCCGGGAGAATACAAGTTCAACACCGGGAAGCCGGAACTTATGGAAATCCAGGCCGGCGAATTGACGTACTGCCTGGACGGGGAAACAGCGTGGCACCAGATTAAAGGCGGTCAGTCGTTCGACGTGCCTGGCAATTCCTCGTTCAACTTGAAGGTGACTCAGGTTGCCGATTACATCTGTTCGTTTCTTTGATCTGCCGTTTAAAGCCCAATGGCACTTACTTTGAATGCGAATCGTCGTAGCGGACGCCGCCAGGGCTTTCGGAAGCTGGCTTATTAAGCAGAAAACCGAAAAGCTTGGCGCGTTCCGCTGCAAAGTGACTGCCTGAGAAGACTGATTGCTGGCTGCACCGGTGCGTCTGTGTTGCGACTCGGTGCCCGTGCTGCACGCGTCCGCGAATGGTTGTGCAAAGTCGGTATGAACCCACGAGACGAACTCGGGGGCATTCAAGAGCTGTTCGACTGAGCAAATGTTCTGTTGTTAAGATGAACTTGCCTGCTTTGCTTGCAACTCTGCCGCGTCCATGGACAATTGCTGATCACTGCAGATTCAGGGACGTCAACGGTTTGCAGACAGTGTGCCCGTGAAGGCCGGAAAAAGGGAATCCGGAGCTTTGCCACATGAAGGTCTCAGCGCCGCTTCGCGACAGGGAAAGAATTCAGATGTCGACCTCGCCCCCGATGACGCCCATGGCATCTTCCGAAGATCGTGTGAGCAGCGGCGACGACATTAAATTTTCACCACAGCCGGGAACGCGGCACATGCCGACCTGGACTGTCGGTGAACTTCCCTCAGCGCCTCGCTTTCATTGGTCGAAACTTCCGTTGCTGGTCGGCCCGGGCCTTGTGATGGGCGGCGCGGCTATCGGAGGTGGCGAATGGTTGACTGGTCCATTGGTGACAGCTCGTTATGGAGGCGGTCTGCTGTGGCTGGCGACACTGAGCATTGTGTTTCAGGTGATCTATAACGTCGAAATCAGTCGTTACACCCTGTACAGCGGCGAACCAATTTTTACTGGAAAATTTCGAATTGCGCCCCATCCGATGTTCTGGGTCATGCTGTATCTGATCCTCGATTTCGGATCGATTCTGCCCTATCTGGCCTCCAATGCGGCGATCCCGGCCGCGGCGATGATTCGCGGTTATATCCCCAATCCCAAAGATCCAGGTGACGCAGCCCTGTTGCAGGTGCTGTCGTGTGCGATCTTCATCTCGGCATTTATTCCTCTGACACTGGGCGGCAAAGTTTACAATTCAATTAAGACCATGATGACGTTCAAGCTGATCGTCGTGATCGGTTTTCTGATGTATCTCGCGATCGGCTATTCCACCTGGTCGACGTGGAAAGAGATCGGGTCGGGCTTCCTGAAGTTCGGCAATGTTCCGGTGATTCCGGCGGAAGACCTGAACCGGAATGGAAAACGCGACGGCGATGAGCAGCCTCATGGGCCGACGATCGATAACGTGTTTTCTGCATGGTCGAACGGACGCAGTCTGGCGTTCGATTTGTCGATGCTGGGCGTGCTGGCCTCAATGGCCGCCATTTCCGGAAACGGCGGCCTGACGAACACGCCCATCAGTTCATTTACTCGTGACCAGGGCTGGGGAATGGGCAAACATGTGGGAGCGATTCCAAGCATGGTCGGCGGGCATGAGATCGGCCTGTCGCATTCGGGCATGGTGTTTCGAATCACCGCAGAGTCGATGAAGAAATGGTTCGGCTGGATTGCCCATGTTCAGCGGGAACAATACCTTGTCTGGCTTCCTGCCTGTTTTATTGGACTCGCGCTGCCGAGTATGTTATCCGTTGAGTTCCTCGAAAAAGGCACGGTCCTGGCCGACAAATGGCAGGCCGCCGGGATGACCGCCAGCGGCGTTGAGAAAGCTGTTGGCCCGACTTATGGGCGATTCTTCTGGTACTTCACGCTGTTCTGCGGTTTGCTGATTCTGGGGACCAGCATGGCCGCCACCGCGGATGGCGTTTTGAGGCGGTGGGTTGATGTCTTCTGGACAGGCAGCAAACGGCTGCAGACGTGGGATCCGCGGCATATCGGCAAGCTCTATTTTGGAGTCCTCTGCTGCTATTTCGTGCTGGGGCTTGCCATGCTCCTGCTGTTGAGAGGTGACACACTCTTAATCACTGCCACCGGGATGATGTACAACTACGCGCTGGGATTCAGCTGCCTGCATACGCTGGTGGTGAATCTGACATTGCTTCCGCCAGAATTGCGACCGCGAATCTGGCAGCGAGTGGGACTGGTGCTGGGGTCCTGCTTCTTTTTGACGATCGGAATTCTGGCGACGTACGCCGAATGGCCGAAACTGAAAGCGGAAGCTCAAAAGATTTTCCAGAGCAACTCACAAAGTGCCGCCAGTGGCTGATCGGTTCTCATTCTGTGCGATGACGAGCATCAGAGGATCGCCAGAGGATTTCGGCGGGACTCCAGAGTTCCCCGAGTCACTCCGACTCGGTTCATGGCATTCAGGGATTTCCAGACGTCTTCACCCGACACCGCACCGTTTAAGAGGCGGCGATAAAGCGCCAGCAGGTTGCGAATTTCTTGTGGCGACTCCCGCAGCAATTCAATTCTGAAGCGGCGCACACCAGACAGAAGCAAATCACTCACGACCTCCGCGGAACTCTGTGCCACAGCGTTAAACAGCGTATTGCGGCAACCGACATCAGCGATCAGTGGATGATCGACGCCCGTTCGGTCGCGAAGTTCCACCTGATGCACATCACACGGACGACCGCAGTTTGTCTTGTTCGTTCCCGGTGACAGCATGGCACAGAAGACACAATGTTCCATATGAAACATCGGCATATGCTGATGAATCACAACTTCCAGCCATTGCGGAGGCACCGACTTGACCAGGTCCATCAACTGATCGCGATTCAGATCATAGGATGGCGTCAGCCACTGCAGGCCTTGTTGCATCAGAAACGAGGCCGTCAGTTCGTTGGTCACGTTCAGCGAATAATCGCCGACTACCGGCACGTTGTTGTCTTTGAAGAATGCCAGGCCGCTCAGATTGCGAACCAGCACACCGTCCGGCTGATGCTTCAGCATGACTCGGAACAGCCCCATTTCGTCGGGCTTTTGGATCCGCGGTGTCGCCAGCAGCAGTGTCTGACCAGCGGCCCGAGCGATGGTGACGGCTTCGCGATATTCACGAATGTCCTGGAAGTCGGCAATAAGTTGATCGGCCGCGGACTGATCGCTGCCGGAGTTTGTGCATTCACGCAGCTGATCCAGAGTCCGACACATCATGGTCAGCAACGGTGTTGTCGCTTCGATAGTTCCGGCGGGCAGTTGATTTCGCATACGGTCCAGAGCGGAGTCACTCGATAAAGCAACTACCGGCATTGGCAGCGACGAATCCAGTTGTTCGACCAGGACCTTACGAATACGGCCGAGCACGCTTAGCGGAACCATCGGGCCGCCGATAATTTCACTTTCCAGCGACGCGAGCTGATAAACGGTCCCGCCCAGCCGAGACAACTGCTCATTGAGAATTTCAGCGGAGATCGGATGTCGCTGAGCGACCTGCAGCGGTTGTTCCGATTCCACTTTGCAGACACAGCCGCTGTCCGTGTGCCCTTCGACCAGAAGAGGCTGGCCTGATTCGGCGTGGACTCGCAGATGAAGGCCGACCTTCCGTTGAGGATCTGCGGTTTCGAAGGTTCGACGCAGCTGTTGAGTCAGCCGAGGATCGTCGGTCTTCCAGATTCGCTGACCGACAAATAGTTGACCGAAATCCACGGGACTGCGATCAAAGCTTAAGTCCACAGTTCCCGAATCCACAGCCTCCGTTAAAGCCGTCCGACCGTGAAAGACCTGAAAGACGCGCCCACCTTGCTCATTGCCGCGCGCCCGATCGCCATCAAAGACAACTCCATCACCGGCCTGAACAGAATATTCGAGGCGAACTGTGACTCGGTCGCTGAGAATGTTCTCCACACGTCCCAGCAGAACCCCACGTTTGGCGGAGCTCGTGGCCGGAACCAGCATTTTGTGGTCGCAGCCGTTCAGCCAGCCAGGTGAGAAGCCTCGTGAAAACGACTGTTCCATCTGCGCGATCTGACGCGGCGTGAATTCCACCGGATGACCGGCCATGGCACTGTCGATAGCTTCGCGATAATGGCGCGTGATATTGGCGACATATTCGGGCGACTTCAGCCGTCCTTCAATTTTAAACGACGCGACACCGGCGTCGATCAGTTCTTTCGTCAGCGAAAATGCGGCCAGGTCCTGCGGGCTGAGCAGATATTTCTGATCACCAAAATCACGCAGCTCGCCATCACAGAGCAATTCATAAGGCAGTCGACAGGCCTGAGCACACTGACCGCGATTCGCGCTGCGTCCGCCCAGCGATTCGCTCGTCAGACACTGGCCGGAATATGCGACACAGAGGGCACCGTGAACGAACGTCTCCAGTTCGACTTTTGTCTGACTGTGGATCTGGCGAATTTCATCAATGGACAATTCTCGAGGAAGAACGACGCGTTCGATCCCCAGCTGCTCAGCGACCGCGATGCATTCGGCACTGCTGAGCGTCATCTGAGTCGACGCGTGAATCGGCAGATCGTGAGTGATCTCGCGAATCAACCGAGCCACACCCAGATCCTGAACCAGTACGGCATTCACGGGTGCAAGAGCCAGCCGACGGATGATCTTTTGAAGCTGAGGCAGCTCGTCGGAGAACGCCAGGGTGTTCAGCGTCACATAGCCTTTGACGCCGCGACGGTGCAGGAACAGCATGATCTCAGCGACATTGTTGAGATTAAAGTTCGACGCGCGGGCTCGCGCGTTGAAGCCGTCTTGGAGGCCGAAGTAGACAGCATCAGCCCCATTTTCAACGGCCGCACGGATGCAGTCCCAGTCGCCGGCCGGGGACAGCAGTTCGGGGGCTTTATTCAAAGCAGAAGTTGTCTCATGCGTCATGCGTTTCAGGACTCCATAGTGTGATGATCGGAGACCGATGATAACGTTGCGGAGCCAGAACGGGGCTTTCCGAGGTTTTCAATTTTCAAAGAAACCGGCGGCTGACGCCCAACGGCACTCATTTCGTAGCGGAACGCGCCAAGCGTTTCGGTGATTGTGAATGAAAGGGACGTATTCCGAAAGCCTTGGGGGCTTCCGCTACGACGTTTCGCATCCAGATCGCGAGCCATTGGGCTAACGCGGTTCGGCCGTTTGCGGCAAGTCCCCGGGCATTCCGATTTTTCGCATTCGGCGTCTAAAAAGCCAGAGACAAAAAAACACTCCGAAAGTTGCCTCTCGGAGTGTTTTAGTTTTCAGCAAAACCCACAGGCTAGCTGCGAGGCTGACGTCAATTACTGGCAAGAGCTGCAAGCTGGAGCACAGCTGACGCATGCTGGAGCTGCTGAGTGGTAAACCTTCTGCTCAACAACCTGCTCAACCATCTTGCAAACCTGAACCTGCACTTCGCGGGTTTCTGGCTTGCAGACAGTTACGTGGTAGGTGTAAGGAACCTGCTCTGAAACCTGCTTGCAAACGTTAACAGTGCGAGTGCGTGTTTCCTGCTTGCACAGCTGAACTGTGTAAGTGTAAGGAACCTGC
>JBDNHX010000555.1:0-2837 GCA_041688565.1 Planctomycetaceae bacterium | reverse complement strand
TTCGACGGCCTCGGTCGGCAGATTCATGATTGCGTGACGGCTGTCGGGACCGGCGTTGATGCGGCTGTTCGGCGTTTGTCCACAGAATATGACGTTCGAGGTCTTGTCAGCAGGATGTCCAGCTTCGACAATGCTTCCGTGAGTACGGGCAGTGTTCTGAATCAGGTGCAGAACGTGTACAACGATTTCGCCCAATTAACGCAGTCGTATCAGGCTCACGGCGGTGCGGTGAATACCGGGACCACGCCGCAGGTGCAGTACAGCTATGCGAACGGTTCGTCGAACACCATTCGCATCACGGGCGTGACGTATCCGAACGGCCGCAACGTCGTGGATGATTACGGGGCCACGGGCAGTATTAATGATGCGGCCAGTCGGATCTCTGGCATGAAGGATTTCGGAGCCTCTTCGAACCTGGTCGAGTACAGCTACTTGGGACTGTCGGGCTTTGTAAAGACCGTTTACCCGGAAAGCAGTGCTCAGTACACGCTGATCGGCACAACAGGTGGCACCAATCCGGATTCCGGTGACATCTATCTGGGGCTGGACCGATTTGGCCGAGTCATCGACGCCAACTGGGCGAATGTCGGCGGAACGGCCACACTGGCTCGCGTGAAGTACGGCTACAACCGAGTCTCCAGCCGCACGTGGCGAGACAATCTGTCGCCGGGAATGACTGGGTACGATGAACTCTACGGTTATGACCAACTGCAGCGGCTGCAGGATCTTGGTCGAGGAACCCTGAACGGAACTCAGACGGCCATCACCAGCCCGATGTTTGGTCAGGACTGGACGCTGGATGAAACCGGCAACTGGAATGCGTTCAAGCAGGACAACACCGGCAGTGGGACATGGAATCTGGACCAGTCACGTACCGCGAACTCGGTCAATGAAATCACCAGCCTGATCAACGAGACGTCCGTGGTTTGGACAACACCGGCCTACGACAAAGCCGGCAACATGACGAGAATTCCGGTACCGGGCATACTTCCGGATGGCGTGGCATGGAACAGTATGTCGCTGTCGGAATGGGACAATCTGAAACTGGCCGACTGGGAAGAAATGACGCTCGACAATGTCGAAGGCGTCTACGATGCATGGAACAGGCTTGTGCGTCTGCATGTCGGCGACACCATACTCGCTGTGTACGCATACGATGCGCGTGGCTATCGCATTCGAAAAGACAGCTACACAGATGGGACTGTGGACGAAGAACGTCACTACTATTACACCCCGGGCTGGCAGGTCGTGGAAGAACGTGTTGGCACCAGCACTTCCACTGAGCGTCAATTCGTCTGGGGCCTGCGTTATATTGACGACCTTGTGTTGCGTGATCGCGACACGGATGGCAACGACACACTCGACGAACGGCGTTACTGTCTGCAGGATGGCAACTGGAACACGATTGCTCTCACGGATCCCTTTGGCATCGTGACCGAACGATTCAGCTATGATGCGTATGGTGTGCCGACATTCCTGACAGACACTGGAACCGTACAGGCGTCGTCGGCAACTGGCTGGGAAACGCTGTACGCCGGGTATCGATGGGACGGTGATCCGTCGAGGATGTACTATGTCAGAAATCGATTTCTGTTGCCGTACGTTGGGACTTGGAATCAGAGAGATCCGGTTGGGTACGTTGATGGCTCAAATCTCTATTCTTACTTGGCCGATTCGCCTCTTTTGTCGACCGATCCCGAAGGGCTACGCAAGTTTACAATTGAGATCAAGTACTACTTCAATGACACGACTGTTGTGGGTAACTTTGACTCAATAAAAAAAGAGGTTGAACGAATCTTTCAGGACTGCTTTACCAGCCGCTGCAAGAAGGACACAGTAGTCTTTGTATGGACAAAACTACTCGATGACGAGGAATACGCAAAGGAGAAGGAAGATTTTGGATTTTCGGGTGGCAATTTTTTTGGTTCTAATCCCACCAATGTAACTGTCGGGATGAAAGACAGCCTCACGGCTCCGACGTATGGCCAAACTGGCTCTTTCTCAGCGAACATGAATGTGCCAAAATTGATTCGAGATGGAGCAGAAAAAGGCTACAAGCCCGTCGAGCTTATTGGCATGACAATCGCGCATGAGTTAGGCTTGCACGGCATCGGTGAAGTAGGGGGTCACTACGAAGACAAGGACTGCATTGATGCGAAGGCCGGAAAACCCAGCACAACATTTTCAAAAAAGTTGTGCGACAAATTAATGGAGCATCTAGACTTGAGCTAGATGCGCAAATGATGCTGGGAACAACTGTCGTGATGGAGGAGACTCAGTAATGACCCGCAGGAAGAGAATCTGCATTATCGTGTTTCCAATTACAGTGGCGATAGTGCTGTACGTTTCGCTATACGCGCACTTACGAACGGAAGGTGTGAGACGAGCGATAAGGCAGTCGAGTCCCGGATTCTACTTTGTGGATATTAGAGAAGATAAAGACTTCAAGTTGCACCAACATCTATTGTTCGTTTTCTACCCCATATACCTTATTGATCAACTCACGTTTAACGGTATTGCCGCTGGTGCCGAACCTCTGGTGGATATACATTAAGAAACGCATGGATATTTATCTGACGGACGGCGCCAACGGCAACATGACATCGACCCCACGCACCCGATTTGGCAGTTGCCGATCAGCTAATTGGAGGCGGAGTGTATCAAAGGGGTCAGGCCTCTTTGATGTAAGAATTGATAGACCTTCCTGACCAACCCCAATCATAAAGTGACGAATGGATGATTTTTCGTTGATGCTTTCAGGAGGAAATCGTGCCACTTCACTTGACGTCTATATCAAAAAGATCTGACCCCTTTGATGCTTCAAAGAGACCTGACCC
>JBDNHX010000554.1:0-1453 GCA_041688565.1 Planctomycetaceae bacterium | reverse complement strand
GACATCTGGGAGAAGTACCAGTCCCACCCAATGGCACATTCGTTGTCTCTGGTCGAACATGCGACTTCGATCGAGGATTATGAAGAACGTCTGGAATTTCATCCTCCTGGCAATCGGTCGTATCGCGTCGAGCGAACAGATAGTGGCGTGTTTCACCATGAAAGCATGAAGGATGCTGCGGGCGACGTGATCTATGACCAGGCAGTACCTGTTACGTGGAGTCTGGGGTCCGGTAAACGCGGGCGGGCTTACGTTATTGATCGCGACGGGCTGCTGTTCAAGTCCAGTATTTCCTGGTATTCAGACACTAAGACATGGGGATTATCGCCGGATTATCTTCCGGAATCCCACATGCGATTCGAACGGCGGATGACGGACGGCTGCCTGGCCTGTCACGCCGGACTGCCGAACTTCACCCGTGGTCAGCCTGACCGATTCAAGAAGCCGCCGTTCCTGGAAGAGGCGATCGGTTGTGAACGTTGTCATGGCCCCGGACGCAGTCACGTTGCCTTTCATAATTCCGAGAGTACCGGACAGGATTCCATAGTCAATCCCAGTCACCTCGACATGGATCGTCGTGAAGCCGTCTGTGCACAGTGTCACCTTCGGGGCCAGACCCGCATTCTTCGGACGGGGCGAACACCGTATGATTTTCGCCCAGGAGAACGCCTCGAAGACAACTGGATCGTATTTATCAAATCTCATGGCGGAGGAATCACCAAGTCTGGCCGTGCTGCCACTCAGGCAGAGCACATGGTCTCCAGCGTTTGTTTTCAGAGAAGCGAAGGACGCCTTGGATGCACGTCCTGTCATGATCCTCATGAGATGCCGGCACCGGCAGAACGTGACGAGTTTTACCGCCAGAAATGTCTGAACTGCCACACGAATCAGGGGTGTTCCCTGCCGGTTTCTCAGCGTGATACCGAACCGTATCTGGATCGCTGCACGTCGTGTCACATGCCGTCGATCAATGCCGGAAATGTGCTGCATCGCTCCGTTGCCGATCACCGCATTCTCAGGAAACCCCTGGAAGACGATGAGGTGGAACCATCAGAGTCGATCGTATTCCGCTTCGCTGACTCGCCGATCCCCGAGTTTGAACTCAGGCGTGCGAGAGCACTGAAAATGGTACAGGATGCGATTGAGTTGCGTCAGGATCAGAATCTCGCCAAAGAAGCAGTGTTACTTTTGAAGGAATTGGTGGCAGAAGCTCCGGAGGACCTGGATCTACACATTGCGATGGGAAATTGTGCACTCATCCTGAATCAGCCTCGAGTAGCGGAAAGATATTGGACTGAAGGCCTGAAGATTACAAGGCCAGCGCGCACATTGGGACAATTTGGCAAGATAGGGGGTTGCGCTTTTGGGGAATTTTGAGTACACCTCTGCAGCATACGAACTGTCATCGCATGCTATGGAGAGAAGACTGTGTCACGATCAGATGTTAATATTG
>JBDNHX010000553.1:0-5704 GCA_041688565.1 Planctomycetaceae bacterium | reverse complement strand
GATAGTGCCTCATCCCGAAAGGTCGCGTCATTCCAAATGATCACAGACACCATTGGCTATACCAAGACTGTTCCTGGCACTGACGTTGTGGTGATTCTTCTGGATTCCGGAAAAGCGATGCTTTGGAACACCGTCACGCAGGAACGTCGTAAGTTCAGTGACACGGACGAGTTCATCAGTAATTTCGATGTGCATCCCGACAACGGCAATGTCGTGCTGGGGATGAAAAGCGGGCGAATGATTGTCGCGTCCGCGAACAACGGGGCTATCGTTCAGACGTTCAACCATGATAACGCCGTCCTGGCTGTTAAATACAGTCCCTCTGGTTCACAGATTCTGACCGTTGATTCCAGAGAGACGACACGAATTTGGGGCAACGACCAGGCTTCTCCCACCCGCATGCTGGTTCCGGCGAACGGCGGAAAATGTAATCGGGCTGCTTTCTCTGCAGACGAAAAGACAGTCGTTGCCTGGAACGAACATGAGAAAGATCTTGTTCGTTGCTGGAGTCTGGAAACAGGTGAAATTATCAAAGAAACCACACCTATTCTGTTTCCAGCGGTGGCAATTCACCCGTCCCAGCCCATGGTGGCGATTGCGTCTCGGACCGACGGGTTGATTCTCTGGAACTGGCTCACGGGAGAACAACGTCAGATAACTGAGTCGCCCTCACAATCGCCAAATTTTCATGGAGACCGGCTGATCGCCATCGAGTCTGCTCCGGCGTTTCTTAAGAGCACTGCCACATTGATGGGATATGAGAGCCTGGCCGAATTTGCTCGCTCAGCGATCGCAATTCGGGATATAAAAACCGGGGAAATTCTCTTCCAGCGAAGTCTCAAATCGGAGCCGTGGAGCCTGAAGGTGAGCCAGACTTCCGGAAAGATGTTGTTGTCAACGAGAACCTATAACGTCGCCACAATCCGCATGGAAGATCATCAGCGGATTTCAACCGTTGGCAACCATTCGGGGCCCATTGTGTTTGTGTCATTTGTAGGCACCTCGGAGAAAATTATCTGCGCTTCGATGGATGGCGTATGTACGTTGTGGGATTTGTCAGGTCGTTTTCTGCATCGGCTCGAAGGGCACCTGCATGCAGTGATTCACGCGGAAGTCAGTCCCGACGGCTTGAGGCTTGCGACATTTGACGCTGGTGGGCTCGGACGCCTCTGGAATATCGAAGACGGAACTCAGATCATGGAACTTCCCGGTCACACGGGCTCTGTTCATAGCGTCCAATTTTCGTCTTCCGGTAAGCTTCTGGTCACGGCCAGCTCTCCATCGGTAATTCGCATTTGGGGTCTGATCACGCGCATAGTGAAAACCATTGCGATCGAAGGTGACGTATTGCAGGCGGAATTGTCGCCAGACGAAGTTCAGCTCATGGTGGTTGCCGGCAAGGCATCAATCGAGAGCGGAAACAAGAACACTCAGTTTCCTGGCGGTCAGGCAGTGCTCATCAGCCGGCAGACCGGCGAGAAAACGCCACTGCTTATCGAAGGAACAACAAAGTCAGGCCGTTTTAGTCCAGACGGGAAACGGGTCGCCGTCCTCTCAAAAGAAGGTGCCGTAAAACTTTTCGATACCACGCATGGACAGACCATCGAGGCCTTCAATCCGAATCGACGAACGATTTACAACATGGCCTACAGTCCGGATGGAAAGTCGCTTCTTGTCTACCACGATCGGGAACTATCGCTGTGGGATCTGCAGGATTGCACTGAACTCCTGCGAACTCCCACTATGAGCCAGGAGGAATACAGGATTTCATTCTTAACATTGCACGACTGGAAACCATTCTCTCCCGATGGTAATTGGATTATCTCCGCGACGCATACCCTACAAAAATGGCCGCGAAATCCGCTGACCGAAACGATCAAACGAATCCCGCGGCCAATGACAGAGGACGAAACAAATCGTTTCTCTGTCAATCTTCTCTCAACGTCTGAATTGCCATGAGACGAGACGATCAGCGTTTCTTCCGTGGAGCACAGCGCTGATAGCAAACAGGTCTCTTAACGACACTACTGCAACAGCGGCAGGCACCGCCAAATATCGGCGAGTTGATCTTTTCGCAAACCTTTGCGCGAGCTTTGGACAATGCCTCGCAATAAGTCCTTCCTGAGGATGTCTTGGAATAAGATCCGCCTTTTCGGCCAGTGCATTCAAATTTCACCAACCACTCCTCTGCACTGGCATAATTGCACTCTGGCGAAGATGGATTCACAGGTCCGCGGCCGTTCGACAGGGATGAACCCGATGTCCTATAGGCGTGCCCAATAGCGACGCTGGGAGGACCATCACAATTGGCAGCAAAGTGATTCTCCGCTTCCGATACGGCTGCTTCTTCCGCGCCGTCTTTGAACTCATGGTACGCCGTGCCGGTAGTCGTTGTTGTGTTGCCATCCATGCCCTTGCAAGTAACGCTCCAATCACATGCCCACGGAAGCATCAATGTGGGTGGCACCGTTTTCTCAATGGCAATAGATTCCTGAGCCATTGAAATTGCAGAGGTGGGCTGGAGCACACTTAATGATGCAGCCAGCAAAAAACGAAGGACAGAACGGCGATTCAATAGATCCATGAGCGTTCCCTTTAGTTTTGAAGCATGCGTCCGCTGGCCAGATCAAAAACTCTCCATTCCATTCGCAGGATGCAAGATCCCCGGATGAAACGAGTAACCCTCGAGAAGCCAGAATCATGCCTAAATGACTCCGCCCTGTAAGAATGGGTAACTATACCCATGCAGGCGACATGGGGATGCTAGCGTGAGGTTAAGGGCTCGGCTACTGAAAAAAACAAATTCAACACACAAATTCCGGCGAGTCAAACGGCTACTGCGGTGGCCGAGACTTGGAAGATCCTATTCCTCAGGCGGTCGGAAATGATGCTTTTCCGTCATCCAAGACGACGCTGTTCCTGTCATCCTGACCGTAGTGGAGCCTAGTGAAGGAGCTCATTTCCACCCTTGGCTGATTCCATAGAGTGAGGCCAAATGCCACCACGCGTGACACGTGAAGTACAATCGACGGGCCAGGAATTCTGCCAGCACTGCAGCGTAGTCGACCTTTCAGGGCGTGAAGGAAATCCTTCTTTACGAACGCTTTTGGCATTTCGAGGGCCAATGACTAATCTCTTGACCCGCTCCGAGTTGTAATTCGAACACACCACGGAGACGAAAACACCGCCCGCGAAAAACTCCAGACAAACGGGCACAAACGATTTGTCGATGAGCCCAAATCACTCAAGGTTTATCTCAAGGTTCGTATTTCCTGCCTCGGGAATATCAATGCTTACCCCGGAGGTCTCCGTAGAAGTAAATTTCGCAGGGACCTTTACCGCAGCCGCCGGCGGAGGCGCGAATGTTTCTTTTCCGGGTTCATCATTGGAAGGCGGCCCCACGTACTCGACAGTGATCACATGCTTGCCAACTACGGCACCATCACCTTCGGCATTTGTGCCCAGGGTAAATCGTCCTTCAGCATCGGTCACTGCTGCTGCTGGTCGTTTCCCGTCAGGAATAAACGAGACGCGATGAAAGTCCAATGGTTTCCCCTGGTACTTGATCACGCCTGCGGCAGGAACAGTCGCCTCGGAGGGTGCAACATACTCGGATGAGCTACAGCCAGAGACAAGCATGCCTGCAAGGACGACAAGCTGGGCCCCGACGAATGAAGAACGGCGCGACACGGTGGATCTTTCTCACGCATTAAGAAGGGGAAAACTGGAGGCCGGGAGCTTGCGAGTAAACGACCGCCCTTCAATGTCCTGACCAGACATCGGCAGAAACACTAAGCCTTACTTAGAATTCGCCCAGTACTTCTCCACCACCCTTGGTACCGACGGACCGCCATAGTCCAAGATCGATGTTTTCACTCACGAACCGAACCGATCCATCCGCAAGACCGACCTGAGCACCTCCAACGTGGTAGCTTCTTGCAGCAAGGTGTCCCTGTGACGTATTCCCACAATCTCGCAGTTTTGAGTTCGGAACCAATGTGTGTGAATAGAAAGTAGCTACCGTAAGGCCCCGATAGTATTGCAAACCGCGATACAGCCAGGCTGTTGTTGCTCGGTTTTCACAAATGGCTGGTGGCACAATCAAATCGTTCCCTGCGAGTGTCCCCACACTTGTCGCAACGCGAAAATCGTTCGGGGAACCTGCGGCCACGGGAGCAGTGGAGGCTCCTGTGCCGATATAAGGCCCTTTTTTGATTTCCCCAAACAATGCGGTGTTGCTGGTGCCATCCGTGATGTCCCGCATGCGGCAACTGGAATTGCGGAAGTAGATTCCTGTCGTGTTGGTATACGCCGCTTCAGACCCCATACACTGCATGTAATTGCTATGTCCAGCCCAGGAGAATCCCGGAGCACCAGGGTCACTCGGACATTGATAGGGAGGCATTGATTGCCTAATGGCCGCACTGTTTAAAGCACTCCCGTTGAGGCTAACGTTGAAGTTGAACTGCGTGTACTTGTTTCCCTGCTCAAGGAACGGCAGAAACTGTGTCTGCGGCGTTGCGTCAGTGACGTTCATGCTGCCTGGTGGAAACAGCGTATAGGTCGACTCATAGTTGTGCAGTGCGAGGGCAATCTGCTTGAGATTGTTTTTGCATTGAGTTCTGCGAGCGGCCTCGCGTGCCTGCTGCACCGCAGGCAACAGAAGTGCGATCAAGATGGCAATGATGGCAATGACCACCAGCAATTCAATTAGCGTGAAACCCCGATTCAGACAACGCATAGCAGGCTCTCTGGCAAAGGTGATGACTCGGTTCTCGGAAAATGACGCGACTCAAAGAAACGATCGTTGAAAGGTATTTGTCTAACAGCAATTCAATGGATTGCCAAGAGCGTTGACACTTGAAAATGCCATTTAACACCAGACCAAAGCAGACTGGTATACAGTCGTGCCCGAGAGACACACCCCACGAACTTCCGTATGTAGCTGTGGATTTCCCTGTGGAAACCCCGTGCAATCGCCTGTTCAGGCGGCTTTTGGGATTGGGAGGAGGGTGTTGAGACGGGATTCGGTTGGAGGATCCCGGCCACAGGTTTGAACAGCCGGTGGAAAAGGCTTTCGCCGCGATTCCACCAGATTTGCACTTCGGCCTGAAGACTGGAGAGTGTGAAGGTCGGAAGATGCAGCTTCGAAAATTCGAGCACGCTCACCAGAACTGTTCGTCATTGAGCACCGCGAAGAGTTTTGCCGCCGCGACCGGTTCGACGATCCTGAGCCGCGCTGCGAAGTGATTGTTCGTCCAATCGGCTTCCGGATGCAGCACGGACGTAACGTTAACAGTCGCACACCAGACGCACGATTTCCTGGACAAGATTATTGAACTCGAGTTCGGATTCATCGTCAGACTTCAGGAGGATGTCATCAGATTTGCATCGGGAAACGCGCGCGAGCATGCAGGCTGGTGATGAGCTTGGCGACTGGAGACGAACTGGGCAAGTCTGACGTGTTTTTAGATGGACAGCGCCATGTCTACAAAAATGCCGTGTTTTTGAATCATCAGCCAGAACTCGCTATCGTCCGGTCGTTTAATGTTGCCCCTGCATAAAGTAGCTGTCCATTTCCACGTTGAAACTGGGGTTTTGTAGTTTTGCGGTGTGTGATAGACACCGTGTATGAATGGGAAAGGTCAACAACCGAGCTACGCTGAGCTGACGTCACTGGTGGTGCAGTTACGCTGCGACATTG
>JBDNHX010000108.1:0-4986 GCA_041688565.1 Planctomycetaceae bacterium | reverse complement strand
GGAAACAAGTGATCCACGGCTGCGATCGTCTCCTCGGCCGCCGCGGCGATAATGCTCGACGCCTGGATGCTGATCGAGATGTGATGGATGGAAAAGATCAGAAACGCGATCCCCACGAATGCCAGGGCCAGGCCGCCCAGCACCGCCAGCGACGGGACGAACGCTACTTCGTCGCCGCCCCGGATGGTCCGGAGTACCACCAGGCAGTACGCGAAGACGCCGACGAACACGCCGAGCACGATCTGGTTCATGCGGTCGCGCATAAAATTGCGGAGAACCCGCGACGTGTACTGACTCGATGTCAGCGAGAGGGCCACAATGGTAATGGAGAACACCACGCCGGCCACCGTGATCATCGAACTGGCGACGGCTGTGAGCAGGCCACGGGCACCGGCTGCACCGGCACCGAAAAGGAGCGGCCACCTCTTGTCAACGTGCAGTTCGACGTTCGCGTCCAGGGATATCAGGCCAGTGGCGAGTCCCACGGCACCCAGAACGATCACCGTGGGAACGAACCAGAAGCTTGTTCGCGTCTCTTGCCACCAATGCTGAAATTTCTGAATCATTTGGCTGAGTCTTCTCCATTGTTGCCAGGTTTTTTTGAGTTTTCATCGCCCGATGAAGTGCCGGACGTCTCCTTCAAAAGATTCTCTCCGTCGTTCAACGGCCGCACATGCCGTGCCTGTTCCTTAATGACGCCGGCTTCGCTTGCCAGCCCGCCTTCCGCTTTCGTTGACGCCGCATCGAATTCATCCTGCGAAGATTGGGCAGGGAGCCGCTCGACCGGCCCGTCCTCGTGTGCGCTCGGTTTCTTGTTGATCATGGTGATTGGAACGCCTTTTGGAAAGACAACCTCTCGGGCCTCGTCGGGCATCGAAATGTTGTGTTCCTGGTAGGCAAGTTTTACCAGACGGATCACCGAAGATCGCACCTTCAGCCAACTGTGTTCGCGGCCGTTGAGCCAGAAGTAGATCCGCAGGTTCACTGTCGATGTGCCCAAACTGTCGACAAGTACCCATGGCTCAGGGTCGTTCAGAACTGCCGGGTGGCTTTCCAGCACTTTCCTTGCAATCTCCTGGGCCTCGTTGATTGAGTCGTCGTAACCGATGCCGATGGCAAAGTCCACGCGCCGATTGGCGTTGCTAGTGAAGTTGCGGATGTTGTTCTTGTAAACGCTGGCGTTTGGAAGCTGCACCAGGTTGCCGTCGAGAGTCATCAGGACCGTTGTCCGCACGTTCAGTTGCTGCACATAGCCCGTCACACCGGTGATCTCGACCAGGTCGCCCGTCTCGAATGGCCGCTGCATGCTGAGGAAGATGCTTGCCAGGAAATTCTCGGTGATGTCGCGGAAGGCAATGCCGACGGCCAGACCGATCAGGCCGGTGCCGCCGACCACCGTCAGGGCCAGCTGGGTCAGACCTGAGACTCGCAGAATGATGTAGACGCCGAAGAGGAAAACCAGCACGCCGATTCCCCGAGCTATCACATTACGCAGGAGATTCGCTCCAACTTTTCGTCGCAGGAACGTTCGCATTCCTCGAGTCGCCAGCACACCGGCTCCCGCCGACAGCATCAGGATGAACAGCCCGAAAAAGAAAAAGGGGAGAGAGCGGATAAAGTCGCGCCAGAGGGCGAGCACCCCGCTCCAGGCAGGACTGAAATCCCACGCCGACGGTTCGAGCACCTTCATCCGGTTGGCCACGGCGACGACATCCTGGGTGTTCCGTGCCAGATCGCCGGCCCATTTCTTGAGATCATCCGTCTCCGCCCGGCCGTTGAGGAAGACGACGCCTTCTCGAACCTCGACGCGCGGGTCGGTGAACCAGCCAGTGGCATCAAGGACGCTCTGCAGCCGCTCGCGAATCTCTTCATCACGGGCGATGGGCTTGACGTCCACCTTCGCAGGAGCATGGGTGAGGTCTTCCTGTTCAGCGGTTGAGACTTTCAGCGGACCATCAGCCGCGCCGACTGGAGACTGTGCCATCAGAGACGATGTCAGTGCGTGGCAGACACAACCGATCATCACAACGGTTAGCATCAACCGATAGCAAAGGCCGGCCATTGCACGCCAGCTCACGCTGGAAGACATGATACATGCCACGGCTTACACCAAACGCAACTCCGCCCAGAAGGAAACGCAACAACCGATTTCAATGCTGCCGTTATCTGTCAGGCGAAGTTGTTCATGAAGTTAATTTACCACAGTCCACGATTCGCCGCACGGTTGCGGGATTGCTCCTGAAATCTAGCAGGCCCGCTGAAGAATCCCATGTAGCTGACTGTCCCATTTTGCCAACAGGCCGGAAACAGTTCAATCGCCGTCATGTTCTCCCGACTCAAGCTGCCCCTCAATGGTTCTTTTTTGGAATGCGCTTTGTTTTGGGCGGAAAGGAATGCAGAGTCGTGGATGAGCCGTTCACTAACGCTGGAGCTTTGGGTCTCGTGAAAAGGGCTCTTGATGCACCGAAGTCGCCTCAGGATCGACGGGCTCATTTCTCCACCGAAGAACGAGGCGAATCATCCTCGGGTAAACTGATTCGAACGATACTTTCAACCGGAATGCCGGTCGCTCCGACGAGAGTCGCGGCCGCTTGACTGAGTTCGTTTAGAAGGTCGAGCCGAGCGCGGCGGTTGAGAATGAGGCTGTTGCGAGCCTGAACGACTCGTACGATGTCGACTTCGCCGGCGAGAAATTCTTTCTCCAGACCTTTGAGTTCGGTCGGAAGATCAGACGACGGTTGATCTGATGCGTTTGATTGAATCGCAACAAGTGTATCGGCGTAGCGATCCATGGCGGCCAGAGCCTCCAGTTCGGCTCGCCGTTGAGCCTGATTCCATGCGGTGATTCGCTGGTGATGTTCCGCAAGACGCTGTCTCTCCAATGGTTCACCGTTATTCACAATCGGAAGATCCATCTGCGCTCGGAGACCGAGGAAGGTTGTGCTGTCAGCCGTTGATTGATAGTACGGCCCCACCTGCAGGTCGGGAGTTTTTGATGCACTGGCTAACCCAAGATTTGCCCTTGAAACATCGACGTCGGAACGCGCTGCCATGACATCCGGCCGTGACTTCGCCCATCCAACAACACTGTTTGTCGAATTGAGGACTGCGTGATTCCATTCGTCCTGTGAGGACTCCATGTTCTGGAGAGCGATGTTCTGGAGAGCGATGTTCGGAAGCTGCCATCGAAAATGTTCAAGGTCTCCGGCAATGTCGCGAAGCGAACTCGGTTGCATCCCGATGTGCCGTGCGAGATCACGCAAGGCGTTCTGGAAGTTTGCTGAGGCGAGCTGTCGCTGCTGACGAGTCGATGTTGTATCGACTCGAACGATGGCCACATCCGCCGCCGTAACCTCTCCAGCGTTCAGCTGGTTTTCAAGGATTTCCAGCAACTGCAAATTGTTCTCATGACTTGTTTCAGCTAGTTCCTGAACTCCGTGAAGGTACAGCGCTGAGAAGTAAAGTCGCTGTGCCTGAGCGAGTGTTTGCAGTTCAGCCTGATGAATATTCCAACGGGTGCTGTTGAGCGCGCATTTGGCACTTTGCTCTCGAAAGTCCTGCTGATGAGCCAGTTGAATCGTCTGCATCAGCAGAACGTAATGGTACATCCGGTTCGGGCCTCCATTTCCTGCCTCCTGAAACGGTGTTGCCTGGACCTGCAGGAAAGGATTGAAAGGGTACGTTTCCGCCACTCCCTTCGCAGCAAGACTGACTCGTTCAGACTGACGAAGTGTGACAAGATCCGGATTAAAGGCGACCGCCGTCTCGCAGATCTGCGACAGCGGTATTACCTCGACAGAGGAAGAATCCGAGGGCGACTGAACCGCGGAGTCGATGCTTTCGGAGTCAGTCAGGATCTTTGACTGCGATACAGCATGAATCGACGCGTCACGCTCATTTGAAATGATCGCGTCACTCTGGTTCTTCATCGCCGATCGGAGCGCCATCTCTGGCTGTGGAACATTGGGCCGATATTGATCTGGCGCTTCCGCATTGTGTCGTCCGCCGCCTGCCGAACGACATCCGGCGCACAGGGCGACTCCCAGAATCAATCCCGGAAGAACTACGGCACGACGATGAGTTGCCATGAGACATGCTCTTGAACAGTGGACAAAATGCGTTTCACGGTTTTGTTCGTCCAGAGCAGCTTGTCGGGGGCAATGTCCTTCAGTTCGATATTGCAAAGTTAAACTTGCCGCCGAGTTATGGTCAGGCTCGATCGACAGGAATTGCCGCTCGGCTTCCGGTGATTATAGTTGTATCGGTTGCTCCGGATCTGTCGTCGGGTCGTACAAGCGGAGCAGCTTCGCTGTCTTCCAAAGGCGGAACAGCGTTACGCCCCCAAAGCAGATAGAGCGGCGGCAGCACAAACAGATTCAGAATCGTGGATGTGACGATTCCGCCAAGAATGACGATTGCCAGAGGGTACTCAATCTCATGCCCCGGCTTGTTTCCGGCCAGCACCAGGGGCAGCAACGCCAATGCCGTCGTCAGAACAGTCATCAGAATGGGAATGAGCCGTTCTTCAGCACCGCGAACCACGAGGTTCAGGCCGAATGGTTCCCCTTCAATCTGCTGCAAATGACGGTAGTGACTCACAAGCATAATTCCATTTCGAGAGGCAATTCCCAGCACCGTGACGAAACCAATCATTGAACCCAGTGATAAAGTTCCGCCCGCAATCCACGCCGCGATGACTCCGCCAATGAGTGCAAACGGAATCGTCAGAGCCACCATGGCCGTCAACTTCAGCGACTGAAAGTCCATGTAGAGGATCAGCAGAATGCCGAGCATTGAAACACCACCCAGAGCGATCAGGCGACGCTGAGATTCCTGCCTCGCTGCGTATTCTCCCAGAAACTCCGGATGATAGCCGCGATCAAAGGTGAGCCCGCGAACTGCGGCTTCCACATCACGTGCAACAGAACCAAGGTCACGTCCTTTCGCATCACAAGTCACGTCGATCCGTCGCGAGCCTCCTTCACG
>JBDNHX010000552.1:0-21019 GCA_041688565.1 Planctomycetaceae bacterium | reverse complement strand
TTTTCGGATACCATTGTTCGGCGATGTAAAGTTCGCTGGAAGGGTTGAGCAGTCTCGCAATGATGAGGATGAGCGAACTGACGTCCCACGGAACCTGTTCACGTCCTGCCGGGATTGCCTTCTGCAAAAACGTGTCGAGCTGCAGCATGCGAATCAGATGCAGCGCGACCCAGGCAAACACCCGCTGCCTCGGACCTCGCCTGGTTCGATAAGATTCGACGAGCGCCCAGTACGCTGTTCGCTGTCCGTTTTCTTCTTTGAAGTACTGTCGGATAAACATGGCGGGGATCTTATGCCCCGATTTCGTACCCGCCAGAGATCTTCTTCTCACTCCATCGCGTTCCAGATTTCAAAACACCGCTGTTTTCAATTTTCAGAGCCCAAAACACGGCAAACTTTTCCCCACCGGGCGCACTTTGTTACACTTCTTGGGAAGTCGATCTGACAAAGTAGAACTTACTCTCCGCGTGACGAAGGCTGCAAAACGCGACCTTGGCAATCACCACTCGGAGAGTGATGGCTACTATAAACGCAGATCGACTGCCATTGGGCTGACGGGGCCAGTCGCGGATGGTTGTCAATGTGGCGGCTTTCCAATGGCTGGCGGGACCTGTCGCAATCTTCGACGGCTACCCGCTGGGATTTGGGATGTGGGCTGGCTTTGCCTGGGAGCGGTCTTCAGCCATACTCCAATCTCAATCAGTCACTGCTCCGGTTGTCAGAGCATTTCATGTGACGCGGATGACCGAACAAAGAATGTGCTGCAGACGAGGCAATGATCTTAAACTCTTCAACGGCGTCTCCCGCAACAAACATCAGGCCGTCCAGTGAACCTCGTGCGGCTTACGAAAGTCGACTTCGGGAAGTCACGGAGCAGGTTCATGAGCTGGCTTATCGCGATCTCCGGTTTGTTCAGGGCCGCACCGCTGTTTTTCTTGGTGCTCTGGGACTGGGAATTCTTTGCATCGGCGAATCGGATCATGTCTCGTGGCTCTGGATGCTGATTCCTGTCGGGTTGTTTCTGGGACTGCTTCCCTTCCATCAAAAGTGTGTCCGCAAGCTGGCCAAAGCCAACGCGATCTGCCGCTTTCATGAAAGTCGCATTCAACGTCTCGACCGTCACTTCGGAACGGAAATCGCCGACGGATCTGAGTTTGCTGATGAGCTGCATCCATGGACTCAGGATCTGGATGTCTTCGGACGCGGATCTTTGTTTCAAATGCTGAATGAATGTCGCACGTTGCCAGGTCGACGTCACCTGGCCGGCTGGATGACTCAGGTGTGTGACGGAGAAACCATTCGCGTGAGGCAGGCGCGGGCCCAGGGCCTGAAACAGGAACTTCGTCTGCGGGAAACGCTGGCCTGCATTCCGGATTCCGCCAACTGGCAGACCGCCGAGGTATTGCTGAAGCAATGGGTTCAGGAACCGCCTCAACTGATTCCCCTGTGGGTTCTGATCTGGTCTTCGCTGATCGGACTGGCTGCCGTTCCGGTGATTGCGCTTGTCATGCTGGAAATGATACCGCTGGGCTTTCTTCTGATGATGATTGTTCTGCAGGCGCCAGCGGTGATGATGACACGTCGGCAGATCCGCCATACGTCCATGCAAATGAACAACGTGGATTCCGCGCTGCGTCAGTTTGGACAGGTCATCGACGCGTTTGAAAGACATCATGTTGAAGAGCCGGCAGTTCGTGATCTGCAGAACCGCTTTCATTCCGAATCTGAGACCGCGTCCCGCGCCATTCATCGGCTTAGTCGTCTGACCGAGTGGCAGAACAACGCGATGCGAAATCAGTTCTTCGCGCCGATCGCATGGGCGTGCGGGCTGTTCGTGCTGCTGACTCATTTGCTGGAATGCTGGCGGCGGCAGCATGGAAGAGATGTGCCCGACTGGCTGGAGACCGTCGCCTGTCTGGAAGCGACCGTTTCCGTGGCCGGTTACTCGTTTGATCACCCGGATGATTGCCTGCCGGAAATTTCAGACGACGAACCGATCCTCATTGCCGAAAATCTTGGGCATCCTCTGCTGAAGAGCGAATCGTGTGTGCGGAACAGCGTCCAGTTGACGACAACGACACCGCTGCTGCTTGTCAGCGGCTCCAACATGTCCGGCAAGAGCACCTTTCTCCGCAGTCTGGGAAGCAGCGTGGTCCTGACTCTGTGCGGCAGTGTTGTGCGAGCCAGTCGCTTTCGAACGTATCCGTTTCAGCTGGCGACGGCAATGCGCGTCAGCGATTCACTGCAGGAAGGGCGATCTCTGTTTTTCAGCGTCGTTCGCAGATTAAAAACCGTGGTGGACCTGACAAATTCGCCCCGCGTCGTGCTGTTTCTGCTGGACGAAATTCTGCATGGCACGAACTCCCACGATCGACGTCGCGGTGCCGAGGCCGTCATTCGATCGCTTGTGGCTCACCGTGCTTTGGGCGTCGTAACAACTCATGACCTGGCGCTGACTCAGATTGCCGACACGATGGCCGATCAGGCCGTGAACAAGCATTTCGAAGATACTATTGTCGATGGCACCATGACGTTTGATTACACTCTCCGTGACGGGGTTGTGGAACGCAGTAATGCGATTGCACTCATGCGAATGCTGGGACTGGACGTGTAGCGCCGGACGTGACGAGTTTGCGGTGGAGACGAGATCCTGCACTGCGCTACCGCTTCGTTCAGGATGACAAAGCAAGGGCCGGATGACAGAAGTGCGGTTCATTCAGGATGACAGAAAATCAGAATGACAACAAAAAGGCGACGTGCGTCGCGTGCCGGATAAATCGCTGAATTCGAAAGCGTCTCACCTTTGGCGGCATGGAGTGACTTGAAACACACCAGGCTCGATCGCATACAATACCACCCGAACAAAGATAAAAGACCATCGGAGCTTAATCAGGCGAAACACGTGCGCTGTCCCTACTGTAAACACGACGAAACCAAAGTCATTGACTCGCGAAACAGTCAGGACTTTTCCATTCGTCGTCGCCGGGAATGCCTGGGCTGTGAACGCCGATTTACGACTTACGAGAAGATCGAAGAGTCGCCGGTGCGAGTCATCAAAAAAGATGGCACTCGCGTTCCTTTTGATCGCGAAAAGATCAGTTCGGGCGTTGAAAAAGCGTGCTACAAGCGTCCGATCAGTCCCGAACAGATCGACCTGCTTGTGGGTGAAGTCGAAGCGGCGATCTATGAAGATGGTGAGCGAGAAGTGCCCTCACGTCTGATCGGCGAGCTGGTTTTCAATGCTCTGCGAGATCTGGATAAAGTCGCGTTCGTGCGTTTTGCGTCTGTCTATCGCGAGTTTCAGGACGTTCATGATTTCGTGGAAGAACTGCAGCCTATTCTGGACAACCGCCGGCGCGAGTCGTGAAATCTGAACATGCCACACGCACTGACAACAGAACCGGGCGCAAGTCAGCCCCGCCATTTCAAATTCCTCGCACCCTCGCCGTCGCTGCGATGCTTATCAGCGGCATCTGGGTTTGCGATGCACTGGCCTGGACAGCTCTCTGGCCGATCACGCTCACCGCTTTCTGTCTTTTTGCAAGCGTTCTCGCAGCCCGATACCGATGGTCGATCGCAGAGACTGTCAGTCTGAGTCTGGCTGTCTTCGGGCTGGGGGCATCGCTGTGGGCTGTTCGAAATCTTGCTGAAGACGGCCGTAATATTGGGCAGCTTGCGGCAGAGAAAAAAATTGATCCGGACACGGCCATTCGCCTGACTGGAATCGTCAGCAACATCCCGGCTTTGGATTCAGTCGCGGATGCAACGCCGCAGGTCTCATCCAGACCCATACAGCCGCGCACGTTGTTTCTTCTTAAAGCGAATTCTGTGACGACAGAGACGGCTGTCATCGCGGTGCGTGGGACGTGCCGCGTGCTGATCAATGGCGATGCGACCGGACTTCTGAAATGGGGTGATTGCGTTGAACTGACCGGACACATTGATCCGGCGACACCTCCCCTGAATCCCGGGGAATTTGATTTTGCTCGTCATCTTCAGCGGTCTCGAATCTCCATCATGATGTTCGTAAAACATCCGGCGGCCGCGCGAGTTCTTCAAAGCGAATGGTGGAGTAGTCGCGCACTGCTGACATCTTTTCGCCAGCAAACCGTCTTCCTGCTGAAGAACCATCTGTCGCCAGTAAACCGTTCGACCGCCGAAGCCCTGCTCCTTGGAAACCGCGGCCATCTGGCGCCGGATCTCGAACGCGACTTCATCGCCAGTGGCACGATGCACCTGCTGGCGATCTCGGGGCTGCATGTGGGAATTCTTTATGTGTTTATCGTTCGTATCCTGAACGTTCTACTGGTGCCGCGAACAAGAGCACTGATTCTTGCGGGAACGGTGTGTGTGTTGTACTGCCTCCTGACGGACCTGCGGCCATCGGTTATGCGAGCCACCGCTTTCATTGTCCTGAATATCCTGGGACAGATCCTTTGCCGCGATTTGAAAATGGGGACTCTGATCGGCACGGCCACACTGCTGCTGGTCATCGTCGACCCGGCCATTGTGTTCAACGTGGGAGCCTGGCTGTCGTTTCTGGCCGTCGGTGCGCTCGGCTGGGTGTCGGACCAGCAACCTCCGGCTGCTGAACGTGCTGCGCCGCCGGATGCTTCGACGTGGTGGGACCAGCTGCGCGATGTCTGGACTTCGATGCTGAGCAAACTTAAAATAGCTTATCGCCAGATGCTCGCGGTCACAGTGCTTTCTGCGCCGCTTGTTGCCACGCAATTTCACACTGTGTCGCTGACGGGAATGCTGATCAATGTGATCCTGATTCCACTGACCGCCATCACTTTGATTTCCGGATACATTTTTATCGCCGTCGGTCTGGCCTTCCCGCCGATAGCATTCCTGCCAGGTCTGCTGTTTGAATTCATGCTCTGGCTGATGAATACCAGTGTGGTCTGGGCCGCGGATCTCCGATCGGGCTTTATCACGATTCCCGATTTGCCCGCCTGGTTTCTTCCCGCCTATTATCTTCTGCTTGCGGTGTCCGCGGTCGCCGGACATGCGATTGTCCGACAAACCTGTCGCCTGAGTCTGCTGACTCTGGTCGTGGTTCTGCTTTGGTCAGCGCGTCAGCCTCCGGTTTCCAGCGATCTTGTGTGTACAATCCTGAGCGTGGGTCATGGCAATGCGGTTGTCGTCGAGACACCCGAAGGCAAAATTTTTCTATTTGATGCGGGCGCTTTGAATCGAGGTGAGCGGACGGCCGACCTGATCAGTCACTTCCTTTGGAAAAAAGGCCATCGGATGATTGATGCGATTGTCATCTCGCATCCCGATATGGACCACTACAATGCGGTCGCCAGTCTGCTGGATCGCATGCCAGTCGGACAAGTTCTGCTCACCGAGGAATTTGCTCGTTCCAAAGCCGCTGAGGTACAACATGTTCTTGCGGTGATCTCGTCGCTCAAGGTTCCATGCGAGATTGTGATGCATGGCGATACCATTTCTGCGAACGGACTGACGATTGATTTCCTGAAAGCCAATCTGACAGATTCTCGACAGGTCGCGGACAACGCGGCCAGCCTGGTCGCTGTACTGAACTTTGCCAATCGTCGGATCTGCCTGCCGGGAGATCTGGAGGGCGATGGTCAGACGAAACTGCTGGCCATCCTGCCGGAATGCGATCTGCTGATGAGTCCTCATCATGGCAGCACCTTTGCCAACAAAAAAATTCTGGCCGCGACGGTCCGCCCGAAATATGTCGTCGTCAGTGCTCGAAACGACAAACTGCTGGGCATCCTGAAACCCGTGTATGCAGAGTCCGATGTCCGAATGACAAGCCGGACAGGTGCCGTCAGCTATCGCATTGCCCCTGATGGCAAAGATTCGATCGAATCGTTCGTTCAGAATCCTAGAATGCGGTGAGTCTGGTGCTGCAGCCGTATGATCAAAGCTTCAAACGATCAAAAATCATTGCGCATCGCCGGGTGAGGCTGCCGATCGTGGGGCGGGTTTCAGGGATTCATTGTTTTCGCCGATTGACACTCAGGGATTGACCGCCGACACTCTGCGACGATGCCGTCCGACCACACAAATTTGAAAGGCTCTCCGATGTCCAATCCGTTCGCAATGCCTGAGTTTCAATCCGAGACCGCTCCTGCCCGGACGACCATGAGACTAAAACGAGTGGGCGTTTTCTCAAGTGGACTATTTATGGGCGCTGGTGGCGCCTGCGTGGGCCTGATCGCTGGCGGGGTTTTGTTTCTGGTTTCCTTGGCGGGCGTAGGAGCTGCGCCAGGCAACGCCAATCAAGCCGGCACGATGATCGGCATGGGTGTTGGGATGATTTTTCTTTTGCCCATTTTTTATGGCATTGGCGGTTTCATCGCCGGTGTGTTTTATGCGTTCATCTACAATCTGATTGCCGGCATGACGGGCGGACTTGAGATGGAGTTTGGAAGGGACTAATTGTGGAGACCAAGACACTACCAGGTTCCTGGCGGTCCTGCCTTCACGACGAATTCGAAAAGCCTTACTTTCTGGCTCTGCAGCAATTCCTTGCGCAGGAACGTCAGGACCAGATTGTTTTTCCATCCGAAGCGGATGTGTTCAATGCGCTTCGTCTGGCCCCGCTGAACCAGGTTCGCGTTGTCATTCTTGGGCAGGACCCGTATCACGATGCCGGACAGGCACATGGCCTGAGTTTTTCGGTGAAGCCGGGAGTCCGGTTGCCGCCTTCGCTGCGAAACATTTTCAAAGAGCTTCAGAGTGATCTTGATATTCCCCCGACGAAAACTGGCTGCCTTGAAACCTGGGCGCGACAGGGAGTCCTTCTGCTGAACACGGTCCTGACGGTCCGTGCTCACGAGGCTCATTCGCATCGCAAAAAAGGCTGGGAGCAGCTCACGGCGCGAGTCATTCAATGCGTGAATGAATTGCCTCATGTCGCTTTCGTCTTGTGGGGCAGTCCTGCACAACAGAACGCCGGCCTGATCAACGAACGCCATCTCATCGTCCAAAGTCCGCATCCGTCGCCTCTGTCGGCAAGGCGCGGATTCTTCGGCAGTCGCCCGTTTTCAAGGATCAATGAGTATCTGAAGAAGACGGGACTGTCACCGATTGACTGGCGGCTGGAATTGCCTGGAACTCGTAATCTGGGCAATGAGGAGTGAAATGCCGGGCGTCGAAAGGTTAGAATGCTGTCTCATTCTTTTGTCCGGCCTGAACAGAGCCAGAAAAGATGCGATTCATTCTGTCGGCTGGGGAAAACCTCGTGCATATTGCTTCCATCTCAACATTACTTGTGGCGACATGCCTGACAGCGAGCCTTAGCCACGCTGACGACAACGTGACGTTTAATCAGGATATCCGGCCGATTTTGTCAGACAAATGCTTCTTCTGTCATGGTCCCGATAATGCCAAACGGGAAGCCGATCTGCGGCTGGATGTGCGGGACGCGGCATTGTCTGCCGGAGCGATCAATGTCGAGCATCCCGCCGACAGTGAAGTACTGAAGCGAATCACCAGCGAAGATCCCGAGCTGCAGATGCCACCGCCTTCGGCCAAGCTGGGACGTCTCACCGAACAGGAAATCGCCACGCTGCAAAAATGGATCGAGCAGGGTGCTGTCTATGAAGGACACTGGTCGTTTCTTCCGCTGTCGCCTGATGCCGTTTCGAATCCACGATCCCTGGCGGAGGTCGCCACGCGGATTGATGACGTTGTCCGCGGTGGATTGATGACTCGCGGGCTGGCTCTGCAGCCTGCGGCCGATCGCGCCACTCTGATTCGTCGCCTGAGCTTCGATCTCACGGGGCTGCCGCCCACGGTCACTGAAATTGAAGCGTACAATACCGATCAGTCTCCTGATGCCACCGAGCAGCTGGTTGAACGACTGCTGGCGTCGCCTCACTATGGCGAACGCATGGCCGTCGACTGGCTTGATACAGCTCGGTACGCGGACAGCTATGGGTTTCAGGTGGACCGCGAACGGGAAATGTGGCCGTGGCGGGACTGGGTTGTCAAAGCCTTTAACGAAAACATGCCGTTTGATCAGTTCATGACCTGGCAGCTGGCGGGCGACCTGCTTCCCAATGCCACGGACGAACAAATCCTTGCCACGGCCTTTAATCGGCTGCATCAGCAGGAGTCCGAGGGCGGCAGTGTTGAAGAAGAATACCGAGTCGAATATGTGGCGGATCGAGTTCAGACTTTTGCGACGACATTTCTCGGCCTGACATTCGAATGCACTCGCTGCCACGACCACAAGTATGATCCCATCACGCAGAAGGAATATTATCAGCTGTTCTCCATATTCCAGAACGTGGACGAGGCAGGGCTGTATTCCTACTTCACGATGTCTCCGCCGACACCCTCGCTGACTCTGACCGACGCGGCCGGCAAACAGAATCTGAAGACTCTGCAGGATAAAGTGACTGAGCTGGAAGATCGCTCGGAACAACTGCGAGTCTCTCGGAAGGCGGCCTTTGCAGCGTGGCTTGCGGCGCCCGATCGGCTTACGGCAACTATCGCCGGTCCCGAAATGGCGCGTTTCAAATTTGACGCTTTGGAAGGCGACAAGCTTGCCAATACGGTTGCCGCGGCCAGTCCTGCTGTCTTGCGAGGCGACAACAAACTGGTGCCAGGCAAAAATTGTAACGCGATCGAGTTCACCGGCGATGATCCTGTCGATCTGCCGCTGGGAAATTTTCGTCGGGAAGAACCGTTTACCATTTCTTTGTGGGTCAGAACACCCGACATCAAAGAGCGGGCCGTGGTGTTTCATCGATCGCGAGCCTGGACGGATGCAGCCAGTCGAGGATACGAACTGCTGATTGAGGACGGTCGCCTGAAATGGTCGCTGATTCACTTCTGGCCAGGTAATGCCGCTTCCATTACTGCACAGGATGTTTTGCCGCCGGGCGAATGGATGCATGTGGTCGTATCATCCGATGGCAGCAGCCGTGCGGCTGGACTTCAGCTGGCGGTGAATGGCAGACCGGTCGCGGTCAACATTATCAAAGACAACTTGTCTCGTGAAATCACCGGTGGTGGCGGTGATAACATCGCTCTGGGAGAACGCTTTCGGGATCGTGGTTTTAAAGGTGGAATGATTGATGACTTCCGCGTCTTTCACAAACGACTCAGTCCTCTGGAAGTTCTGGCCACGTATGATGAAGGCATCGCAAAACAGATTCTGAACACACCCGCAGAGACTCTGACGGACTCTGAGCGTTCATTGCTGTTCGATCACTTTGTTGAGGCCGGTGACGAAGCCTGGTCGCAGCACCTGGCGGCTCTTCAGGCAGCACGCGGTGAGTACGCTCGGTTCAATGACAGCCTGAAGGAAATCATGGTGATGCGTGAACTTCCTGAACCGAAAAAGGCCTACGTTCTGTTTCGTGGTGAGTACGCTGAGCGACGGGAAGAAGTGACTGCGGGAACACCATCCGCTCTGTCGCCGTTTCCGGAAGGGGCTCCAAAGAATCGACTTGGTCTGGCCCAGTGGGTGAAAGACCCTCGTCATCCGCTGACGGCACGTGTCACTGTCAACCGTGTGTGGCAAAGTCTGTTTGGTCGCGGCCTTGTGAAAACGGCTGAGGACTTCGGCAGTCAGGGCGCGCGGCCTTTTTATCCGGAAGTGCTGGACACACTCGCTGCTCAACTGATCGCCAGCGGATGGGATATGAAACAACTGGTCCGAGCCATCGTGTTGTCCGAAACATATCGGCAGAACAGCATGGCGGATGCGAAGACGATGTCGGATGACCCGGACAACGAATGGCTGGCTCGCGGTTCCCGCTTTCGTCTGCCTGCGGAGATGATTCGCGATAACGCACTCGTTGCTGCCGGCTTGTTGAATCCTGTGATCGGCGGTGCTCCCGTGAATCCTTACGAGATGACCGAATCGTTCAAGCCGGCTGCCGCCAGCGGAGGTGATGAGGTCTTTCGTCGCAGCCTTTATACAAACTGGCGACGCACTGGGCCTCCGCCCGCAATGATTGCATTCGATGCGCCGCGTCGTGCCGTGTGTACGGCAAAAAGAGAACGCACCGATTCGCCGCTGCAGGCCTTGATTCTGTTGAACGGTGTTCAATATGTGGAGGCCGCTCGAGTCCTTGGAGAATCGCTGCACCGGGATGCTCACGGCAATGTTGGGCAGATGATCGAGCAGGGCGTTCTGCGGTGCCTGAGTCGCAAGCCGGATGCACGGGAAATCGAGATCCTGTCACAGCTTTATCAGGAACAGCGAATGCATTTTCAGATGCACCCTGCGGAGGCCGAACAACTGCTGAAGATTGGACAAAAGCCTCGGGATGAATCCATTGCCGTCGTCGACGCAGCGGCTGCGACGACACTCGCTCAGGCGTTGCTGAATCACGACGAATCGGTTGTCAAACGCTAAGTATCGCTCGATCGATAAGTGAGCCGCAAGGCGCTAGCCGCGGGTTGATCGCCCGCAACAAACGGCGACTAGCGGCTTGCCGCTCACTTCATATCGGACAGTTATTTCTCGGGCGATCCTAAGCGTTCGAGACCGCTGGCAGGCTCACTTTCAGCAGGATCACGCGGTCAGGTCAAGATATCTCAGGGCGAAGAGGAGCCGCCTGTCACGATCATGGGCGAACCGCGGCCCGGAAGGAGCCTACTCCGGCGCGGGCTCAATCGAAGCGGACATGGATCCCTGACAATGGGCGACAAGCTTGTCGCGACCGTAGGCTTTGATTTGGTCACGCTTGAGTTCCGCGTGTTCCATTGTGGTGGTCAGACAAATAACCTTGCCGGAGCCGTCCACTTCTTTCGCCAACTGCATCCCTTTCTCAGCGGGATGTCCGAAGAGTTCCTTCAGCATGCGAATGACGTACTCATAGGAATGATCGTTATCGTTCCACAGAATCACGTGATAGCGAGGCTGCTGCTTCGGACGATCATCGTTTTTCGGCCGGATGATTGGTTCGGCAACGGAGGTGGTTGTCGACTGTTCCTGATCCATCTTTAGTCTCAGCCACAGGGTTTTTGAATAAGGGGAAAGTCGTAGCGGTAGCCGCGGAGGCTTTCGGAAGGCTGACTTATCAAGCAGTCAACCGAAACGCTTGGCGAGTTCCGCTACAAAATTAGCGTTCAGGATGACAACCCGCGGGGCTACGGGGTATCGGCTTTCGGATCCGCCTCTTTCGGAATCTCGGAAGCTGAAGAACGATACACCGGCAGAAAGAATCGGACAACCGTCTGAGTCCGAGCAGGCTCAATCCGTTGAGAGTCCAGCTGCAATTGAGTCAGCGGCAGATCAATCGTCCCGATCAGCATGGCGGTGTTGAGCTGAATGGCATCGCTCACTTCATCACGTCGCAGATAATTATCCTGCAGACGTACAAAGACATCTCCGCCAGCCGTATTGTAAAGCGAGACCATCAGCAGAATATCCAGCGGGTTTGTGCCGCTGGTGTTGTAGAAGGACTGAATCTGAGTCGACGCGCTGGACGTCGTATCGCCTTTCTTCCGTTCACGACTGACAAGTCGCACCCCGCGCAGGAAGTCACGGATCTCAGAAACGCGTACACCGCCGGATTCTCGCGACCACGGCTCATTCGGTTCGATGCGACGAAACTTCTCGTCCGCTTTCTGCGATGGCAGATAAACTCGATTTCCAAAAAGAATCACCCAGTCATTAATCGCCACAGGCAGATGATGAACAAAGGTGCCGTTCAAAAGACCGCTGCCCGGCATTTTCAAATTCGATTCAAAGGCAGGTGTCGGCGTTGATTCATAAAAGGATTCCGCAACAAAGGCCTGAGAGCCATCCACCATGAGCGGGACAGACGTAAACTGAGCGTCGCCGATTTCCGTGCGTCGACTTGTCTGCTGACCGAGCCCCGCTCCACCGGGACGGTACAGTCCCCCGTAAACATCTTCCGCTCGGCCGTGCCACATCAGCGTCTGCTCGGCCGCCTTCAGCGGTTGCCCGTTCATGACTGGCAAAGCTCTTGCGGCAACGCTGGCGTACCTCGAATCTGAAGTGGACAGGCTGCTCCACGATCGACTGTGAATCAGCTGCCGTGAACCTTGCTGACCGACATCCAGCAGATGGACTTCGCGCACGGTGGCCGCCGCTCGATCACTGCCAGCCCACAAAACTGTCAGCCCACACGCGGCAGCCACCAGCAGCGGAAATGTAATCCAGGTCAGTTTCGGACGCCGCAGCAAACGCGCAACCAGCAGATAATCGAGCGGCCCGATGATCACCAGATAGACCACCATCAGCAGCATCGCATGCCAGCTTGACCATCGCTCATTCGCCGGGATGGCATCCGACACGTTGGCCAGCTGAGTCGAAAGGTCGGTCACACCGCTGCTGGAAATTCGCCCGCTGCGACTGGCCTGCTCAGCGGCCGAATCCCGCAGTCGATCAAACAACAGGATCTCATAAAACTGAGACAGCGACAGCCAGCGGTTCAACGGCTTCTGATTCAGATCCACCGCCACCATCGTCACGACGCCGGCTCCTTCACTGATACGAGAAATCAGCGGACCGTTGATCGAATTGACCACCGTTCGCGGCTGCAGAGAAGCCATGCGAACAACCGGCACATTCTGGCGATTTGTCTGCAACTGGCTGGCCCCGGCCACATAATTCTGAAGTGCAGTCAGATCCTGACTCTGCAGCAATTCATTTTGAATTCCAAACTCCGGCTGCAGCCACAGACCCACGGGCGAAGCCAGCAGCTGGGGCAGATTTACGCCGCAACTGACAATCAACTGGCCTCCTGTCATCACCCAGTCTCTGATGGCCTGCGTCTGAATTTCGCTGAGATTGTACGCGGTCACCAGCAGCACTATGTCGACAGAATCCAGATCGCGACGTGACGCTGGCAGATCTTCAATGGAATCGACTGTCAACAGAGTTAAGGGCTCACGCGACGCATCGCCGGAGGACAGCTGCGAGTAAAGTTCGTCCAGGCCTGCGGGAACTCCGACGGTCAACAATGTCAGCGACTGATGTCGCAGTAAGGTCATCCGCGAGACAACTTTGGCCGACTGTATCTCGATGGCTTCCGACTCGGTTATCGCCTTTGCATTCGGCGCACGGCAGGTCACAGAATGTTGCCACAACAATTTTCCTGAAGCATCATCAAGACGCAGCCGAATAATTCCGTCCTGTCGGCCGGTCATGAAGACACCTTCCAGCGAAAGACTTCCTTCGCTGTCACTGGTGCCTGACGCCACAACACTTTCACACTGATCGCCTCGCGGATCACTGGCGGAGATCACCAGGGAAACTTCAGTCGATGGTGCAAGACCCTGGGCAGCGACGCGGACCGGCAGCCAGTTGCCGACTCGGCCGACACCAGTGTAACCCATCGTCAGCCGTTTCACGGCCACAGAGCCGACCGGGGTTTCCTGCTGCGCCGACAGATTCGGATCGCACTGAAAAAGACTGAGCAAAATGCCCAGGGCCGAATACAACAAATGTCGGCACGGTTTACGCAGGTTGCGGGGGAATACTGTCATTGTTCTCAACAGATTTAGGGCGGGCCAGGTGTTGGTCGCAAAGTCGTGGACACAGAAGGAACCATTTGAATCTTTTGCCGCCTCATCATCAACGATTTCAATGTTCGGGCCTAAGGTTTTAGACCAGATGAGCATCCACAGGCGGAACATCCGAGCCTGAAAGTCTGTCCCAGTCCTCGAGGTTGTCGCGACAACCGTTCGTTACAACTGCCCTTCTGAACACAGAAAGGCCACCTTCAATACGCCTTCTGAGCAAAGGAACATCATCAGCAACCTGCACGGCTTTACGTCCCGAACGCCTGTTTCGCGAGAAAATTCATCGAATTTGAATGAACAACTGTTCTGCAACCCGTTCCAATTCAGATTTCCCGCTTGATGTTGACGATTTATCCTGTTAACACGAACAGTGGCTGGTTTGAAAAGCAACGTTTCTGGAGACGATCCATGGCCAATGTCACTGAACTGAACACCCGAGCCGTCGCTGACTCACCCGCCACAATCACCCACGCTCATTCCGCTCACCATGAGGCTGGGGGACTTGGCCAGTGGTTTGGACCAGAACAAAACCCGCTGATCCGTGTCGGTCGTCGGCGATGGATGCTGCAAACCGGCTTATCGGGAATGGCCGGGCTCTCCCTGCCCGCGTTGCTTCAGTCCCAGGCTCAGGGAGCCGCCGATGGGATCAGGAAAAAAGCTACCTCAGTCATTCAGATCTGGCTGTCAGGCGGTCCAAGTCAGATCGACATGTGGGACATGAAACCGGAGATGCCACAGGAAATCCGCGGCCCGTTTAAGCCTGTCTCAACAAGCGTGCCGGGGATTCAGATTTGTGAACATCTGCCTCTGCAGGCCGCGATGATGGATAAGTTTGCCATCATTCGTTCGATGGATGCCGGTGCCAGCAATCACACGCCCATCACCTTTCAGGCGGCCAACCCCAAAGCCCAGCGAAGTGAAGTCGGCCGACAGGGCGGCGGATACCCGTCCATGGGTTCGGTCGCTGCCAAATTTCGAGGCCCCAATCAGCCGGGTATGCCACCGTTTGTGGCGCTCGCAAACAGCATGGTGGCCGATGTTTACGGTGCCGGCGATCTGGGCCAGCAATATGAGCCCCTGGATGGCATGCGGGTCGATGGAAAATTCGCATTGCCCACAGGCGTCGAAGTGCCGCGGCTGCAGGATCGAGATCAGTTGCGTCGATCGCTTGATCAGTTTCGACGCCAGGTTGATTCCTCAGTCAGCTTCCAGCAACAGGACCGCTACAGTCAGGAAGCTTACGACCTGGTGCTGGGTGGCACCGCACAAAAGGCTTTCAATCTGAGTGACGAACCCGATGCAGTCCGCGATCGCTACGGCCGCGATTCTTTTGGTGACAAAGCTCTGCTGAGCCGTCGTCTGGTGGAAGCCGGCGTGACGTTTGTTACCATGAGCGATGCCTGGGGACACTGGGACCATCACGGCGATGAAGTTCAATGGGGCGGGATTGTGAAGGGCCTGACCCCGATGCTGCCGGTGCTTGATCGGGGAATTACGGCTTTGATCAGCGATCTCGAACATCGCGGTCTGCTGGAAACGACTCTGGTTGTAATCATCGGCGAATTTGGTCGAAGCCCGATCATGACAAAAACAGCCGGACGAGATCACTGGCCGGGCGTTATGTCTCTGCTGATGGCTGGCGGCGGCATCAAAGGCGGTCAGGTAATTGGTGCCACCGATCGTCGCGGCGGATCGATTCAGGAACGACCGCTCGGCCCGGGAGATCTTGCGGCGACCATCTTCACACATCTCGGAATCGACCCAGGCTCTCACTGGCTCAATCCGTCCGGTCGCCCAACACCGCTTGTGGAATCAGGCCGAGCGATTTCTGAACTGGTATAAATTTTTTGCAAATGTCTGCCATCCGGGAACACTGTCGTGATTCCACCTTCGAGTTGAATTTGCCTGCCACCAAACCCACCCTGTTCGCCGATCAGAGAATTCCCATGCGAAACGACTTCCTGCTGCGCAACGCGATTGAAGCAGTCCAGTGGACGGCCTTCGATCGTCGCTCCATGCTGCATCGCTCGGCACTCGGGCTCGGGACACTGGGACTGGCGCATGTCCTGCAGCAGGACGGGCGAGTCATCGGTGCGGACTCAGACAAAGGGCCTCTGGATGGGCGTGAGCCGCATTTCACCCCCAAAGCAAAACGAGTCATCCACTTCTTTCTGAATGGCGGTCCATCGCACGTCGACACCTTCGACCACAAGCCAATGCTGGCGAAATACGCTGGGCAGTCTCTGGGTGGCAATCTGCTGACTGAACGAAAAACGGGAGCCGCATTTCCATCGCCGTTCCGTTTCCATAAGTACGGACAGTCGGGCATTGAAGTCAGTGAGATTTTTTCCCGGACCGCATCGCACATCGACGACATTGCTGTGATTCGGTCGATGTATGCCCAGGTGCCGAATCATGAACCATCGTTGATGCTGATGAACTGCGGCGATTCTGTTCAGCCGCGACCAAGCATGGGAGCGTGGGTCCTTTACGGGCTGGGAACAGAAAACCAGAATCTTCCTGGCTTCGTTGCCATGTGCCCCGGCGGTCTTCCCATCAAAGATACCGAAAACTGGCAGTCGGCGTTTTTGCCTGGCGCCTTCCAGGGCACCTATGTGGACTCGCAGCACAAAGAGCTCAGCAAGCTGATCGAAAATATCGAGCACCCACAGATTGCCACCGAGGCACAGCGTCGCCAGCTGAACCTGCTGGCAAAGATGAATACTGAACACCGGGCAAAACGGATCGACCAGAGACTGGATGCCCGCATTCAGTCGTTTGAACTGGCCTTTCGAATGCAGCAGGACGCTGCTGAGGCCTTTGATGTCACTCATGAGCCCGCGCATATCCACCAGATGTACGGGGATGGCGTGCATGCGCGCCAGACGCTTATTGCTCGTCGACTCCTTGAACGAGGAGTTCGTTACGTTCAGCTGTGGCACGGGGCAGGGCAGCCGTGGGATAATCATGCCGGCATCGAAGCCGCGCATCGAAATCTGGCCGGGCAGATTGATCAGCCGATTGCCGCACTGATGACCGACCTGAAGCAACGCGGCATGTTCGAAGACACTTTGATTCTGTGGGGCGGTGAATTCGGCCGCACACCCACCGTCGAATTATCAGGAGACGGTAAGCCGCAATCCGGCCGTGACCACAATCACTGGGGGTTCAGCGTGTGGCTGGCGGGTGGCGGAATCAAGGGCGGCACGACTTACGGCGCTACCGACGAGATCGGTTTCAAGGCCGTGGATAAGCCGACCAGCATTCATGACCTGCACGCAACGATGCTGCATTGCCTGGGGTTCGATCACAAAAAACTGACATTCAGATACGCAGGCCGCGACTTTCGCCTGACAGACGTGCATGGCAATGTCATTCAGGAAATCCTTGCGTGAACGGCATTCGGTTCTGAATCAAATCTGGGCATGCTGCGCAACGACAACGGCAATTCGACACTGTCATAGATATTCCACAGGCCCGCTTCGCCCGCCTCCTGCACCATCAACAAACGCTCGAACCTTATCTGCGTCCTTCACTCCTGGCGACAGTTCGACGCCACTGGCCGTATCCACGCCCCACGGATGACTTACCTGCAGGATGCCAGCTACGTTATCGGCGGTCAGCCCGCCGGCAAGAATGAGCCGTGGCCTCGCCTCCACGAGATAGGCATACACGACTTCCGGGGAAAGCGTCATCCCCGTGCCGCCAAATTCCCCCGGCACAAACGCATCCAGCAGACAGGCGGCCAGCGGAACCTCGCGACGCAGTGAATCAAGGGCTCTCAGGCATTCGTCCAGGCGGTCAACAGAAACTCGCATGGCGCGAAGAATCAGTGTACTCGGCACTCGGCGATGAAACTCTGCAATGTCGGCCACGGACTCATCACCGTGAAACTGAACAGCAGTCAAAGAAACCTTGCTAGCGATCTCGGCGACTTCAGAAATCGAACTGTTGACGAAGACCCCAACGATATCCAGCGGGCCTCCTTCACCTTTGTTCTCCCGGACAGAGTTTGCAATGAGTGCGGCCTGCTCAACCGATACAAATCGTTTCGAGGCCTTATAGAAGTTGAGCCCAATCGCACTGGCGCGGGCGGCCTGAACGATCTGAGCATCCTCGACCCGCGTGATTCCGCAAATTTTTATCCACATGTCGTTCTTACTCGTCCCTTTTGAGCAGGCCACTGATCAGCCGGTACCGGTTGCCCAGCTCATAGTCTTTTGAATGGCGAACTTCCGACGGGCGAAAGGAAGCGGCCCAACCGCAGTTGCTTGCGCGGATTTCGCTGAGCTTTAATCTTCAATTTCCGGGATCGGATCCTCAGGCAAAATGTCGCGGCCTTCCCATGTGACGCGTCCCGTACTCCTGTCGTACAACAGAATGCGATCTCGACTGCCAGGGACCGGCTTCATATTCGTCGAAGGAATCCATTTGCGATGTGTCTCCAGAACACTCGCATGCTCTCCGCGAGCTGCCAGATTCTCCCACTCGTTTGGATCCGTGGCCATGTTATACAGTTCTTCAGACCCATCAGCGTACCGGATGTATCGCCAGTCACGAGAACGAATGCCATGGCTGTCATGATTGTGGGTCGTAATCGCCGGCCACTCTCGCACGGCCCTCGCATCCTTCAATTGCGGCACAAGACTGTGTCCCTCCAGACCTGCCGGCGCTGGAAGATGACAAAGCTCTGAAAGCGTCGGATAGATATCCAGAAGTTCCGCGGGTTCCTCGCAGCGAGCGTCCTCAGCGACGCCGGGCCCGGCAAAAATCAGGGGAACGCGAGTGGATCTCTCCCACAGCGAATTCTTTCCGGTGATACCCTTCTCACCAAGGTGCCATCCATGATCGGACCACAGCACAACAATCGTATTGTTTGCATGAGGACTCACCGCAAGTGCTTCGAGGATTCGCCCCACTTGCGCATCCACGAAAGCAGTACTCGCCAGATAGGACCTCACGAGATTATGCCATTGAGCCGAATCTTTAAGAAACTTCAGTCGCGGTTCCGGAAGCTTCCAGTGCAGATACCAGCTGAAACGCGGAGTATCACTTCGATCTGTCGCCAGCACAGGCGGCAGCTGTAATGATTCGGAAGGAAACAGGTCGTACCAGTTCTGCGTCACGTAACACGGAACATGAGGAAGAAAGAAACCAACGTTCAAAAAAAAGGGTTGATCTCGAGGCTTATCCAGCTGATCGACGGCCCACGAGGCCAGCTTCCAGTCACCTTTGTCTTCATCACGATGAGGAAACGTACCCCAGTCCACCAGTGGATGGCCGCCTGGCGTTTTCACAAGTGGCATCTGCGGACGCGCACCCACATCGGCCGGAGGTCCAATCACGTCATACTCGTTATCAGCTGGCCTTCGCCCATAACTACCGTGATAAATCTTTCCGCTCATCAGCCCCAGATAACCATGCCGACGAAAGAACTGCGGAAGCGTCACGCAACTGCTCAGCCCTTCAGCGTCACGCAGAGCAGGCGACAATCCATAAACCCCGGTCGAGGAAGGACGTCGGCCTGTCATAAGGCTCACCCGGGACGGATTGCAGAGTGGCGACTGGCAATGGGCGTTCAGGAAAACCGTACCCCGTCGGGCCAACGCATCAATGTTCGGCGTCCTGGCCTGCGAATTCCCGAGACACCCGATCCAGTCATTCTGGTCATCAATTGCAATCATTAAAACGTTGACGCGGGAAGCTGCGGCGGGAGGATCAGCGACGACCGGCACCGCCAGCTTGAACAAGAACGCACAAGCCAGCCAAAGATACGTCACCGGGACAACTCTTATGTGGAGAAGAAGACGCATAGAACCTCAACCCGCGGTGCTCGCAGCAGGCCAATGCCGGGCCAATCTGTGAAACCTGCCAAAAACATAAAAAATCCGCTCGTGCAGCACGTAGAGAGGAAACCACCTTCACAGATCCTGGCGATCTCCGAACAAAAATTGAACTGACTCTCAACCCTGAGCCCGGATCAAACGATAATCTGGTGTCCTTCAACCGAACCGGCGAAAAGGACAAAAACAACAGCAAAATCAATGCCTGCGGTGTAGGACTGAGCATTGAACTGAGCAAAACCCCAGGAAATTGTGAAGCCGTGGCTGAGTCGCTGGACATGCGACTCAACTGCTGCCAAAGTATGTGCCCCGAAATGATTTCATATTCGGGGCGTATAGCTCAGTTGGTTAGAGCGCAGCTCTGATAAAGCTGAGGTCCGTGGTTCGAGTCCACGTACGCCCACTATGGCGAAAGCGCCGGTGAATCTGAGGGGACGTAGCTCAACTGGGAGAGCGCTGCCCTTGCAAGGCAGAGGTTGTCGGTTCGATCCCGATCGTCTCCAATGGCCTTTGGGCCAAAAAGAAGTGGTTCAAAAAGTTCAAAACTTTATTGAGCCGAAGTGTTGACGAGAACTGAAACACTCGATACACTTCCCCCTCCGCGGAAATGAGCCAAACGGCTAAATACCGCGGTAAAATGATCTTTGACAATTTAATGAAGTCTAAGTGGCATCTGTAAACGTTTTCACGAGAAGAGCAATCGGCCGAAAGGCTGATTGAAGTTTATCGTAATGTGTTGGCGGATCGTCAGTCAGAAGTCGTTCTGGCTGTTGATCAATGTGGCCAAGCACATAAGGGCGTGTGGGGGATGTCTTGGCACCAGAAGGCGATGAAGGGCGTGGAAGGCTGCGATAAGCACGGGGAAGTTGTCAAACGAGCGTTGATCCCGTGATTCCCGAATGACCGTATACTGAATACATAGGTATACGGAGCGAACGTGGGGAACTGAAACATCTAAGTACCCATAGGAAAAGAAAGCAATAGCGACTTCCCTAGTAGCGGCGAGCGAAAAGGAAATAGCCCAAACCGTCGGCTTGTCCGGCGGGGTTGTGGGGCTCACATATGGAGTTACAAATCTGACGGCTAGAAGAATCTGCTGGAATGCGGAACCAAAGAGGGTGAAAGTCCTGTAATCGACAGCTGTTCAGACTCCGTGAGATACCCCGAGTAGGGCCGGTCACGTGAAACCCGGCTTGAATCCAGGAGGCCCATCTCCTAAGGCTAAGTACTCTCTGGTGACCGATAGTGAATAGTAGCGCGAGCGAACGATGAAAAGCACCCCGGAAGGGGAGTTAAAAGGACCTGAAACCACACGCTTACAAGCTGTCGTAGCACATTGTTGTGTGACGGCGTGCCTTTTGCATAATGATCCGGCGAGTTACTGTCGACGGCCCGGTTAAAGCCTTCAGGGCTGAAGCCTCAGGGAAACCGAGTCTGAATAGGGCGTTTTGTCGGCGGCAGTAGACGCGAAACCCGGTGATCTACCCATGGGCAGGTTGAAGCGCGGGTAAGACTGCGTGGAGGACCGAACTCACTAATATTGAAAAATTAGGGGATGACCTGTGGGGAGGAGTAAAAGTCTAATCAAACCGGGAGATAGCTCGTTCTCTCCGAAATAACTTTAGGGTTAGCCTCGAGCAACTACAATGTGGGGGTAGAGCTACTGACTTGGTTTGGGG
>JBDNHX010000551.1:0-4730 GCA_041688565.1 Planctomycetaceae bacterium | reverse complement strand
GGTTTGCGATTTTAATCACTTGGCAACAGTCCCGGAATAGGTTCGGGGGCTTCAGAACCCGAAACTCGACCGTAGATTGCTCCAGACCTGCCTGAACCTGCTTGATGGGGCGACTCCCACTTCCAGTTCCGAATCTCCGGCATATCCTGGCCGTTCTTATTGATGTACTCCCTGTGCTCGACCAGCTTGTCCTTGAGTTGCTGTTTCAGGTACACGCCCTTGTCGCCGGTCTGCGGCAGGCGGTCGATGGTGTCCATGACCAGATGAAAGCGGTCGAGATCGTTTAGTACCGTCATGTCGAACGGCGTCGTGATGGTGCCCTCTTCCTTGTAACCACGGACGTGAATGTTGTCGTGGTTCGTGCGGCGATAGGTCAGGCGGTGGATCAACCATGGGTACGCATGGAAAGCGAAGATAACCGGTTTGTCTGCGGTGAACATCTCGTCGAAGTCGACATCACTTAAACCATGCGGATGCTCGCTCGGTGGCTGCAACCGCATGAGATCGACCACATTCACCACGCGGACTTTCAGCTGCGGCAAATGTTCGCGTAGAATCGATACCGCAGCCATTGTTTCCAGCGTCGGCACATCACCGCAACATGCCATCACAACATCAGGCTCGCCGCCGTTGTCGTTGCTCGCCCAATTCCAGACGCCGATGCCCGTCGTGCAATGTTCCACGGCCGCGTCCATCGTCAGCCACTGCGGTGACGGGTGCTTGCCGGCCACCACCACGTTGACATAGTTGCGGCTGCGAAGGCAATGGTCCATCACTGACAGCAGGCAGTTGGCATCCGGCGGAAAGTAGGCCCGCACCACGGGCGCTTTTTTGTTCACTACCTGATCGATAAAGCCAGGGTCCTGGTGTGTAAAGCCGTTGTGATCCTGACGCCAGACATGGGACGCAAGCAGATAATTCAAAGACGCAATGTCTCGCCGCCACGGCAGGCCACTGCAGACTTTCAACCACTTGGCGTGCTGATTGAACATCGAATCAATGATGTGAATGAAGGCTTCGTAGCAATTGAAAAGTCCGTGCCGTCCCGTCAGCAGATAACCTTCCAGCCAGCCTTCGCACTGGTGTTCGCTGAGCATCGAATCGAGCACCTGACCGCTCCGTGCAAGCCATTGATCGTTCTCCTGCGTGGCCGCGTCCCATTGTCGATTTGTCGTTTCAAAGACGGCTCCCAAGCCGTTGGAGAGCGTTTCATCCGGGCCAAAGATGCGAAAGTTCCGCTGCGGAAAATTCAGTTTGGCGACGTCTCGCAGAAATGGGCCAAGCACTCGCGTGTCGCCGATGCCTGACGAACCGGGCACCGGCACTTCTGCGGCATAGTCGTGAAAATCCGGCATCTGCAGATTTCGCAAAAGGATGCCGCCATTGGCATGATGATTCGCACCCATGCGACGATTGCCTTGAGGTGCTAATTCCGCCAGTTCCGGAATCAGTCGGCCTGTCGCGTCGAACAGTTCTTCGGGACGATAACTCAGCAACCAGTCTTCCAGCAGCTGCAGATGCTCGGGATGAGTGGCGGGATCGGACAGAGGCACCTGATGAGCACGAAACGTGCCTTCAATCTGCTGACCGTCAACAACTTTGGGGCCAGTCCAGCCCTTGGGTGACTTCAGAACAATCATCGGCCAGCGCGGTCGAGTCATGTTGCCGTTGACCCGAGCCTCGTGATGAATGTGTTTGATGTTTTCCATCACCGTATCAAGCGTCGCAGCCATCGCTTCATGCATCAGGTCTGGATCGTCACCTTCAACGAAATACGGCGTCCATCCGTAGCCTCGCAGCAACTGTTCCAGCTCTTCATGCTCAATGCGAGCGAGAACGGTTGGGTTGGCAATCTTGTAACCGTTGAGATGCAGAATCGGCAGGACGACACCGTCGGTGACCGGGTTGAGAAACTTGTTGGAATGCCATGCCGTTGCAAGCGGCCCTGTTTCCGCTTCGCCATCACCGACAACACAAGCCACAACAAGATCCGGATTGTCAAACACCGCTCCAAACGAATGGCTAAGCGAATATCCGAGTTCACCCCCTTCATGAATCGAACCAGGACATTCGGGCGACGCGTGGCTGGGAATACCACCAGGAAACGAGAACTGTTTGAATAGCCTCTGGAGTCCTGCTTCATCCTGACTGATGTCGGGATAGATTTCGGTGTACGTACCTTCCAGATAGGTGTTCGCGACGACTGCCGGCCCCCCATGGCCAGGGCCGGAGACGTAAAACATGTTCAGTTCATATTGCTTGATGACCCGGTTCAAATGGGCATAGATAAAGTTCTGCCCCGGCGTCGTACCCCAGTGCCCCAGCAGCATGTGTTTAACGTCCGTCAGTTTCAACGGCCGTTTCAACAACGGATTGTCAAACAGATAGATCTGGCCAACTGACAGATAATTGGCCGCTCTCCAGTAGGCGTCGACTTTATGAAGCAGTTTTGTCGTGTGATTTGGGTCCGACACGAGCGTGGATGACATCTTCAGTCCAATTTGTTAACGGGATGTAGTTTTTTTTAGGAACTTATGGAGAGGACTACCAAACTACTGACGGCCAGGATGGAGTTGTTTAACCGTCAGCCGAAGGCGTACGCGGATGCCGTCACCGACGTACGCGTCCGGCTGACGGTTAAACGGACATTTGGGCAGGAGCGAGCGGGGGTAACGGAGGACATGCGTCCTGGCTCTTCTGTATTCTCCCTATTCTCTGTGTTTAAAGTTCAAAATCCTGAACGACGCTACAGATCGTAAATTTCCATAAGTGGAAATGCCGCCCGCAGAGCGTTCAACACTGCGGCGACGTCTGTCACTTCATGGAGGACTGGGCCTCCATCGGAGACAGATATCCAGTCGTCGCGAATCCCATACCGATCATGCTCAATGCCATATCCACCACGGCACTTTGCAATACAATCGTTTGCATGCGGCGACTGATGTGCATGAACTTGTCGACCTTTGTGAGCGAGTTGTCGAAGATCACCACGCCAGCGGCTTCAGCGGTCACATCACTCGTTTTGTCCAATCACCATTGCGACGGTCATGTAGATCGGCATCCACGACTTCGGAGCCACGTTTTCTATGAGCCACCGACGGCATCCGTTTGATAAGCACCCACGCACAAGTTATTGGGCATAATTCGTTTAACGGCGAGCCGGAGGCGTAGGCAAATTAATAGAAAACCGACGCCTTCGGCTTGCCGTTAAACGAAGTAACTTATGCACGGATGCTTAAGTACCGCTAACACTGAAGACAATACCACTGTAGTGTTCGCACTTCCCCCAGAAGCCCGAACCAAATTCCCGCTTCATCAGCTTTCGTAGTAAGTCGTAGAGCTTTGGCAGACCACCGATCACCAAAGTCTCCAACAGTGGAACATTGCTAACCACAACGGAGGTCTGGACGCCAAATCGCAGCACCAGGTGCCCAACAATTGCTGATATTGCAAGCATCGCGATAACCAGCGACTTGCGGCCCCACCAGTTGGCGGGCGGATTGGAACTTGGCTTATGCGACGTCCCCGTCTCTGCACTGCCGCTACATGGAGGTTCCGAGGCTGCGGTCATCAGGGTTTGTTCTGGGATCGGTATTTCAGCAATCATGTCTATAATCCCAACTTAACGTTTCGTAGTCGCAACGCATTGCTGACCACCGAGACAGAACTCAGACTCATCGCAGCGCCCGCAATGATGGGGCTGAGCAGCAGACCGAAAAACGGATACAGGACCCCGGCCGCGACCGGAATGCCGAGTGCGTTGTAGAGAAAGGCAAACAGTAGGTTCTCGCGGATATTCCACATCGTCGCGCGACTGAGACGGATCGCCTTGGCAATGCCAAGCAGGTCGCCGCTGACGAGTGTGATTCCAGCACTTTGCATGGCCACGTCAGTGCCCGTGCCCATCGCAATGCCGACGTCCGCTTCACTGAGCGCGGGCGCGTCGTTGATGCCGTCACCAGCCATCGCGACATGTTTTTCTGCCGCTCGCAACTTCTTGACATGGGCAACTTTCCCGGCGGGTTCAACCTCGGCTTCGACCGTATGAATTCCCAGTTCCTTAGCGACCGCAGCGGCGGTTCGGCGGTTGTCACCCGTCAACATGACGAGTTCCAGGCCGAGTTCATGAAGTTGCTTGATGGCCTGGGCCGTGGTGTCTTTGATCGGGTCGGCAACTGCGAGCAAACCAGCCGGCTTGCCGTCGATCGCAACGAACATCACTGTTTTGCCGTCTTCCTGAAGTTTCACCGCGGTTGATTCCAGTGGCTCCAGTCCGATGATCTTTTCCTTCCGCAGGAAGTCCGGTTTACCGACCAGCACTGCATGACCAGCCACGTCACCAACAACACCGCCCGCAGTTACGGAGCGAAAGTTTTTCACGTCGTCCAATGCGATTTCTTGTTTCCTGGCACCCTGCACAATCGCAGCGGCCAGCGGATGTTCGCTGTTCTGCTCCAGTGAGGCGGCGAGACGCAGAAATTCCTCCGCATCGAAGCCTTCGACTGGCAGGATGTCGATGAGCCGCGGTTTGCCCTCCGTCAGCGTGCCGGTCTTGTCGACGACGAGTGTGTCAACTTTCTCCAGCCGTTCGAGCGACTCGGCATTCTTGACTAATACGCCTTCCTGCGCGCCGCGGCCGACACCGACCATAATTGACATGGGCGTCGCCAACCCAAGAGCACACGGACAGGCGATGATCAGGACGGCGACCGCGTTGATAATGGCGTGGG
>JBDNHX010000550.1:0-18338 GCA_041688565.1 Planctomycetaceae bacterium | reverse complement strand
TGCCGACCGCAGCCCATGCGTCCGGTTGAAAATGCCGAAGACACTCGACCGACACCGAAAGCGCGGAATTCCTTCTTCCATCCGTCTGGACAGCACAGAATCGCCTGAGATATCAACCCGCCCGCACGGTGATCCCGACTGACTTCCAGACTCTGGAGACTCAGTCGGGTTCGTTATGCAAGAAAACTTCTGTCGCCAGGGAAGGCCGGCAGAAGGGTACGTTGTGTGCGATGTTTAACCGTGGATTCAGCGATCGACCGACTTCGGATTCCGAAGCCATTCGAGAAACTGCTCAGCAGTCAAAGCTGGTTCCATCAACGTCTCATGACTGTGATCCATCATTCTGCGGGATTCGGCTGAACCTGCCGAAGTGAATGATGAATGACAGCCATGAACCGGAACGAAGCACTTATCCGAAACAGATTAAAAGAACCGAACAATGCTGCGGTGTGCAGCCTGAGGTTCAGAATTCCCGGAGCAATCATTCACGGTCATCAGCAACTTCAGAGATTTCGCACGCGAAACTCTGTCACCCAGTAAGTTGTCTGACGGGTTTGACTATTGCACCGGTTTTGCTGAACTTCAAGCCTGTCTGTGTCGATACTGGCTGATACGAGTCAGTATGGTTACAGACGCACTTGCTGTTCGTCATGGAGGATTGAATGGCTACCAAGGTCAGTGAAGATGTTTCTGAAGTCTGGATCACCTACAAGCAGGATCAGACGAATCAGGAACTGCGGAACCGTCTCATGGAGCGGTACCTGCCGCTGGTCAGATACAACGCTGAACGGGTGTGGGCCAAACTCCCGGAAGGTGTTGACCTGAACGATTTGATGTCAGCCGGAGTTTTCGGGCTGATGGATGCAATTGAAGCATTTGACATGGATCGCGGAGTCAAGTTCGAGACCTATTGCGTGCCGCGTATTCGCGGAGCAATGCTCGACGAACTGCGAACCATGGACTGGGTTCCTCGACTTGTCCGAAGCAAAGCCAGCAAAGTGGAAGCGGCCCGCAAGGTCGTGGAAGCTCGCGTGGGCCGACCGCCAACGGAATCGGAAATCGCCGAACAAATGAGTCTGCCGATTCATGAGTTCGAACGATTGAAAGCCGAAGCGAGCGCGATCAACCTGGTCAGTCTCGAAAAGAAGTGGTACGAAACAGACAGCTACAAGGACGTCCGCGAAGTGGATGTCGTTGAAGATGTTCGCTGTGAAGACCCGACCGAGGGCATCCAGAAGATGGATGTCATGAAACTCGTCACCAAGGGCCTGAACCGCAACGAACGACTCATCATCATTCTTTATTACTATGAAGAATTGACGATGAAGGAAATCGGCAACACGCTGGGACTGTCCGAATCACGCGTCAGCCAGATGCATTCCAGCATCGTGGCTCGACTAAAAGAACAGCTGGACCGCCGCAGGCCTGAGTTCGGTCATTGAACATCGCTCAGCCAGCCTGAAAGCCAGTGCAGAATTTCAAGCCCTCGTCACTCACCTGACGAGGGTTTTTTCGTGCGCCTGCGACAAACGCCGCTGAGTCAGGTGGCCTTAAGTTGTCCATGGGGAGTAGATCATATCGCCCTTAAGTCGAAATCGGCGGCGCGTTCTGCTGTTCTGCCGATTGTTTCGGATGCGCTCCGTTGTCAAAATGCCGTTTCGACCAGTGTTCCTTTTTGACTCAGACGGCTCTCCGGACGATTCGCATTCTCCACTGCGGAATTTTTCAGAAGAGCGCACGAAGGTCATTCAGAACCGGCTGACCATCTTTGTTAGGAGGTCAACTCAGGTAGCAATCGGCAATTTTCCTGTGGGCCTCAGTCGGTATTCCTGTCAGGCGACTTTTCGGTATGACTGAACGAAAGATTGGTCCGTTCCTCCTGGGCAAACAGATCGGCGCCGGTGGCATGGGCGTAGTGTACAAGGCCACGTACGTCGAGACCGGCAAAGAGGTGGCTCTGAAAGTGCTGCCCCCGGGTCTGGCCGACGATCCCAAAATGCTCAAACGTTTCGAACGCGAAATCGGAATCCTGAAGCGACTCGTTCATCCTAATATCGTCAAATATTACGGTGGCGGAACGCACCAGGGACAGCGCTGGTACGCAATGGAATTCATTGACGGCGGGTCGCTGCAGGACATCCTGAAGAAGCGAAAGCGGTTGTCTTGGGACCAGGCTATCCAGGTTGGCCGACAATTGTGCGCGGCTCTCGAAGTGGCCCATAACGCCGGCATCATTCATCGCGACCTGAAGCCGGCCAATCTGTTTGTCTCCAAAAAGGGCAGGATCAAGCTGGGAGACTTCGGGATCGCGCGAGACACCGAAGCCACTGCACTCACCGCTGCAGGGAAAACGGTGGGCACTTACGCTTACATGGCCCCCGAACAGATTCAGGGGAATGTCCCCATCTCAAGAAAGACGGATCTGTATGCCACAGGCTGTTTACTGTACGAAGTACTGACCGGTGAGACTCCGTTCCTGGCGGACAACCCGGCCGAGATGCTGATGCAGCATCTGAATGACGATCCGTACAACGTCCGGGAAAAGATCCCCGAATGCCCGCTGGCTCTGGACAGTCTGATTGAACGCATGCTGGCCAAGAACCCGGACGATCGTCCTTATGATGCGCTGGCCGTGCACACAGAATTGACGGAGATTCTGGAGAAAGCGCAGGCGGTTGTTTCAAACGTTTCTCCTCAGGCACTTGCGGCCTCGGGAGCCTCCGCATCAGCGACAGTGGACCCTGCAACCGGTGAACTGAAGATCAAAAAGAAAAAGAAGAAACGTGACCATTCCGAGTTCTATGAGAAAACCTGGTTTCTCGGAACCTGCCTCGGAATTCTGATTGCGCTCGGCACCTGGCTGGCTCTGGGTCCCAACGAAGACGCCCTTTATCTTCGCGCTAAAGAAGCAATGGCCGAGGACAACAATGATTCCGTCGTGAAGTTTGATGATGCGAAGCGTCTGTATCTGCTGCCGTATCTGGAAAAGTATCCGGAAGGCAAGCATTCCGACGAAGTCGGCAAATGGCTGAATGAGGCCGAAGTTGAGATCCTTGAAGCTCAGGTGCAAAGCAAAGCACGCGGTAAACGTGACGGACGCAATCGTTACGAAAAAATGTGCATCACGGCCGTGCAGGCAGAGCGCGACAAAGAACGCAATCTGCTTGAGAGCATTGAATTGTTTCAGGCGATGATCAACGCTCTGAACGACGGCGCCGCTCAGACCTCCACTGTCGCGGAAGAGTCCGCCGCGGCGGACTCAGGTGAAGTGGCCGGCGATCCGAAGTACTGGCGAATGCTGGCCGACCGTCACCTCGCGGCCCAGAAGAAGGCCCTGCTGACTCATCCGGAACGCAATCGCATCATCACCGAGCGAATGACCGCCGCAGAAAAATTGCTCGCCTCGGAGAAACCAGAAGAAGCGCGCCAGATTCACACCCTGTTCCGCAGTGTCTTCCGCGCCGAAACAGAACTCGACCCCTGGCTCGATTACGGCAAACGGCGGCTCGAAGGCGGCCCGGCGGAAATGCCCCGATAACAAACGCGAGGCCCCGCAGTTCCGCATGGGCATCGCTCCGCCACCGGGCGTTCCGAGGCAAGAGCCTCGGAACGAGTGTGCGGATGTATGACTAATCTCACCAAAGCTGTCATTCCGCGAGAGTATACTACGCGACGACCGTCGAAAAATCGTGCATTCAAACGTCGGTCGTATTTCAAAGGCGGCTCACGCGGGCCATTGCGTTCTGGCGGGTTTTCGGAAAAATTTCTGCTTCACGCGTGTGATTGCCGCCGAGTTCGGTACTTCTAAGGCAAAGGAACCATCCTGGTTGCCGTGAAAGTGATGGCTCCGCATCTGGCTTCGGTCGTCGCGGCTCGAAAGCGGTTTGCTCGTGAAGCACGAGCCACGGCAGCGATTGTGCATCCCAATGTGATGCCTATTCTGCATGTGGATTCCAGCGGGCAGCTGCCGTTTTTGGTCATGCCGTATGTCGATTGTGAATCGCTGCAGGATCGACTGGATCGAGAGGGCTCGCTGCCGATTCTGGATGTTCTGAGAATCACCGTTCAGGTTGCGAAAGGTCTGGCGGCGGCACATGCGCAGGGACTCGTTCATCGCGATGTGAAGCCAGCCAACATTCTGCTTGAGCCCGGTGTCGAACGAGTGATGCTGACCGATTTTGGGCTGGCTCGAGCGGTCGATGATGCGACGTTGACTCGCAGTGGACTGATCGCCGGTACGCCGCATTATATGTCACCCGAGCAGGCTCGAGGTGAAGGCGTTGATGCTCGCAGCGATCTGTTTTCACTGGGCAGCGTGCTCTACGCAATGACAACGGGCCGCCCGCCGTTTCGAGCAGAAACGACCTACGGAATTCTTCGCCGAGTCACCGACGAGATTCCTCGCCCGATGCGAGAATTGAATCCGGAAGTGCCAGCGTGGTTTGATGCGATCGTGATGAAGCTGCTGACGAAGTCGGCCGCGGAACGATTTGAATCGTCTGACCAGGTCTCGCATCTTCTGGAGGAGAGTCTTGCCCATCTTCAGCAGCCGGATGTCTTCCCATTGCCGACGATAGTGAGCGATCTGCTGCCTCAGAAGCCCACGCGATCACGAAGGACGATCGGACTCGTGTTCGGAATTCCCATCGTTGCACTGATTATCGCGACAGTTTTCTGGAGGCCGAAGGATGAGCCCACAACACCGGTCGACCCACCGATCTCATCTCAGACATCGGAGGCTGCAGCTCCCGCGATGCCATGGGACGACGGCGTCGATGAAGAACTCCAGGAATTGTCTGACGGAGTGGAGACGTTGCTCAAGGAAACTGCACGGTAAATTATTTCGCTCCGGCGAGCGGCAGGGTGTGAGCCCGTTGTTAGTCGAATTCCCATAGTAGACCTCACTCTCCGAGTGAGGCAGGCCGCAGGCCGCGGCCTGTGGCATTCGTCACTCAGAGAGTGACGAATGCTTTAAACACAAAGCGAGCGGCAGGGCGTGAGCACTCCGAGCAATCCTCCGCTTGCATCATTCTGTTGCAGCTCTTTGAGCCCGTTGTAACGACGGTATTTGAAATTTGAGATTTGAAAACCAATTAAGCGAGAAACCACGGAGGGCTGACGCCCAGCCGCTCGCCGGGATGACGTTTGAAATAACCTTTTCACGAATGAGGACCGACATGAACGCTCGAATGATTAGATTAACAATGATGGCAGTCGTCTGGCTGCATTTTACAACAGGCTCGCGGTTTGCTCAGGTGACAAGCGAAGCAGCCGATCCGTTATCGGACGCCGCACCTCTTTCAATCAATTCGAGGGAGGTCAGATCGCAAGCAGTGCTGATCACCTGGTCCGAGAAGAACGACGAGCTTCGCGGCTTCAGTAACAAACTTGGAGACTGGGAGATCCTCAAAATTGCTCCGCAAGAAAAGATCATTCCACTTGTCAAGAACAACGTGGCGGCAGTTCGATTTGGTGATTCTGTCGCAGCCTTCAGCGGTGAAAAAGGCTGGTGGGATGTGATCGAACTTTCGAAGGATTCGAAGTCAGAACCAATATGCCATCCGTCTCTCGTGGTCATTGAAGACAACGGGCATCTCTATACGTTCGCCGCAGAAAAAGGTCGCTGGACTTCGCCAACTGATCCCAAGCTTCAACCACTGGTTAAGAAAATCGAAACTCCCCCAAAGTTTCCCAAAGGGAGGAACGCAGCTCAGGCTATTGCGAACATTATGTCGGATTGGATTGCATCCCTTCCTCGCCACAAGGGTCGTGGCATTTCAATACAGGTCGATCGCTTTGGCACGTTCATGATCAGCGTTGATCGCAGTAGTTTGCTCGCCGAAGTGGAGAAGTATCTTGACAAAGTCTTTCAGGAGGCACTCCAGCAGACCGACTCAAAAAATTCACAACACGCCATTCCGGATCCCAAAAACCAGGACCAGCAACTCGCGAACCGGGACGAGCAGATCGCGAAGATGCGAGCGGAATTGGCCGAGCTCGACAAAACGACACAGTCCGCTGGTTCCAGGGAAACAGCGTCGACTGCGACGGACGTCAATCAAGGCGAAGATGCCGAAGGACTTCGGAGCCAGGTCGAACAGACCTTCGACGTTCGACAGCAACTGCAGGAACTGGAAGCGGAAAAATTACGACTCAAGCTGCAGATGATTGAATCTAACCTCGAATCCCGCCAAAAAAACCGCGACCGCATCATCGAACGGCGAGTGGAAGAATTGCTAACGACCGGAATTGGCGACTCGTCAAAGTCGAAGAAAGAACATCCAGCAAAAAGTCGAATTGAATTGCTGGTATTTGGTGTGGCATATGCCGAACCGTTCCAGAAAATGAAGCCGATCGTGAAGTCCATGATTGAAGATGGACTGCCGGTGCGAATTCTTGATATCACTACCGACAAGGAGCAAGCCCGGCGTTTCAAGATAGACACCATTCCTACGTTTGTCGTCACGATTGATGGTCAGGAGTCGAGGCGTTTCATTGGCGCTCGGAGTGAAGCTGAACTTCGACGAGAGATAAGGTTTAGCACGCGGGAATTGGAAACTGAGGCAGGGACAACTTCACCCGTCGAGTTGCCGGGACCGCCGCGATTGCCAGATGGGCATACCGAAGCAGTCGGACCTTTCCAAAAAGACGCCAATCCTACCTCGGCCACCGGTCCGACGAATAACCAAAACACCGCCGCAGCGATGAAGTGGCGGCAACCCTCGGAGGTCGTCAAATTACTCCGCAACGGTCGAAACCCATTGGCCAATCAGGTTGAGAAGACGAAATGGCCACAAGAGCAGGTTGATAAGTATTCGCGACCACTCAATGAACTCATCGCCGATGGAACTTTGGGCCAGGGAACCGACGAGGTGGGGCGCGACGCGGTGCTGAAATCCGCGCAGAATGATCTCAATCGCCACCTGAATTTGCAAAAGGATGCTGATCGCGATTGGCGGCAAGCTTGGTCGGAGTATCAGTCACACCTTCGCCTTCTTCAGCTTGACGTCGAAGAATCGCAGGTTGCACTCGCGGAACAAGGTTCCGAGCTGGAACGAGCTAAACAGCTTAACGAGACTGGTAACATACCCTTCAGCACGTTTCAGCAAGCCGTAACAAAGCATCGAATCGCCGAGATCCAGTTGAAGCGAACTGCCGAAATTTTGCGACTCTACGCGGACATCGAAAAGAACGAACCTGCGCTGAATCCTGACTTCAAGCCGGAAACAGAGACGGCTCCAGAGTTGAAATGAATGTCAGACTCTGCAGCGATGACGGTGCCCGTCGGCGGATTCCGGAATTCTTGGGTTCTGATCATGAAGTCTCACCACTGTTTCTTAAGTCCGACGGGCTAAAGTCAATCCTTGCCGGGGTCGTTACAGAGTGTTGAATTCGTGCGTGAGCCGCAAAGCGCTAGCTGCGGGTGTGTGCCTTAAAAACACAACGAAAACACCCGCGGCTCAGATTGTGATGTTCGGCTTCACACCAGGCTACCCGCCGCAGCGGTCTGCGGCGACTTGTTTGATGCCGCGCAGGTCCAGCTTGCCTGTGCCGAGGAGCGGGATCTGGTCGACTTGGATGAAGCTGTCCGTGGAAGGGATGAAGAGATTGGGCAGACCGGCAGCCTGAAGGCGATCGGTGATCTCGCGAACGGTTTTCTTCATCGGCTTGTGCAGCACAATCAGACGTTCGCCTTTCTTTTCATCCGGAACAGCCGTCACAGCGCACGCGATCTCGGGCTCATCCGTCATATCCTCTTCCAGGATCTTCGCGATCTCCTGTTCGACAAGAATATGAGGCACCATCTCACCGCCGATTTTTGAGAAGCGACTCATGCGGCCCGTGATGCGAATGAAACCGTCTGCGTCGATCGTGGCCATGTCGCCGCTGTTGTACCAGCCATCGGTGATCAGTTCGACGGTTTTTTGCGGCTGATTGAGATAGCCCAGCATGATATTGGGGCCTTTGATCTTCAGCAGGCCTTCCTGATTAACGCCCAGCTTTTCTCCGGTGTCCGCATTAAACACGGCCGCCGCACAACCCGGAATGACTCGCCCGACAGAGCCATGGCGAGTTCCTGATTCCTGTTTGGCGTCTTCGCCCAGCCGTGAGTCGGGAATATTAAACGAAGCCACAGGTGACATTTCTGTCGTGCCATAGCCCTCCGTGGGCTCAAATCCAAATTTCTCCTTAAACGCCAGACGCAGCTCGTCCGGCATTTTTTCCGCGCCAACAATCACCAGGTTCAGCGACTTCATTTCTTCGACGGTACATCGCTTGAGATAAGATCGCAGGAAAGTCGGCGTGGCGGTCAGAATGGTGCACTTGTACTTTTCCGTCAATGAACCCACCGTGCGGGCATCCAGAGGATTGAAATGATAGACGGCTCCCGGATCGGCACACAGCGGCAGCCACATGGTGATTGTGAAGCCAAACGAATGAAAGAACGGCAGAACACCCAGCAGCACATCGTGGGTCGTCAGCCGCATCAATTCATTCACAGCATCAAGGTTGGACGCGATGTTGTGCTGAGAAAGAACGACTCCCTTGGGCTCACCCGTTGACCCCGACGTAAAAATGACGGTCATGGGGTCGTCGGCTTTAATGCGATCGAGTCCCAGATATTTGGACAGCAGACCGGCAGGCATCAGGCGCGCCATCGCAAATGCGATCGCGCGGTCTGCCCCGGTGATTTGTTTCTTCAGATCTTCCAGATAAATCAATTCCGCATCCAGCTTCATCGGGCGTTTTTCCATAAACGCGCGACTCGTAATGACCTGCCGGATTCCGGCTTCGCGGATGCAGAAATTGACGACGTCTTCGGTGAGCGTGTAATTCAAATTGACCGTAACTTTACAGGCCAGCGAGAGCGCCGTATTTGCAAGTACTCCGCCCACAGATGGAGGGACCAGAAGGCCGACGAACTTCGCATCCGGCTTCAGATGCCTGGAGACAAGCAGCTTCTGAAACGCCAGGGAGCCGATCAGCAGCCGTCCTCCGCTCAATTCAGTGCCGCCCGAATCCGCGACTTTGCGGCGATTCCATGCCAGGCGACACTGTCGAATAAAGCGGCGGGCCGGGATCATGCTGCGTTCTTTTCTGAGTAACACGGACTGCGAACTGAGCTCAAGCACTGCCGAGCGTACCACAGTGACGTCGTCTACGTGAGGGATGGGAAGACCAAAAGAAATTGAAATCGGGTAAGGCCAGTACTTCGGCTTTTTCCAGATGAAGCGTCCGCCTTCGTAGCTAAAGATACTGCCCCACAGTTCATCAAGGCAAACGGGAACGACAGGCGCGTCCGTATCCTTCAGGATTTTCAGCATCCCGCGTTCAAATTTCAGAAGCTGTCCGGAGCGTGAAATTCGACCCTCGGCAAAAATACAGACCAGTTCGCCCTTCCGCAAAGCTTCGGAGGCTGTGTTCAGCGACTGAATTAGCGCTCGTGGACCATCCCCGCTGCGAATGGGGATAATTCCAAACAGTTTTGACAGCCGCTTCATGACCGGACCCTGCACATAGTCGGCATAAGCCAGCATGCGGATCGGGCGAGAACTGGCCAGCAGAATCATCACCCCGTCGATCCATGAAACATGGTTGGCGACCAGCAGAGCGGACCCGCGTTCCGGGATATTTTCGATTCCGTAGGTGCGAACTCGATACACAAACCGGCTGAGCAGCCAGACGAAAAAGCGAATCGTGGCCTGCGGCAGAATCCAGACGGCATACACGACGATCGGAAGAATGCCGATGCCGGCAATCAGAAAAATCAAGGGTGACGACATATGCATCGGAGTCTGCATGAGCCAGAACACAACGGCCACACCCAGCATGCCAATCGCGGTCAGCTGCTGCCCGGCTGCCAGAATCGCTCCCAGCTGGTTGTGCGGACTGCGTTCCTGAAGATAGGCGATCAGAGGAACGTTGAAGAGTCCTCCACCGAGGCCAATCACCAGCAGCATCGCGCCTGTCATGACCGGCGAATCACTGGTGAAATACAGCAGGATGCAGGCCAGTCCCATCAGCAGAGCCCCAAACGGGACCATGCCCAGTTCGACTCGCCCATTCGACCACCAGCCAGCCAGCAAACTGCCGGTTCCCACGCCCAGAACCAGTACGCCCATGAACAGCCCGGGGCTGACCTTCGCCACATTGTCGGCCAGTTCCTCGTGCACAAAAACATCGATATTCATTTGAGCCATCGATGCCAGAGACCAGAAGAACACGATGCCCAAAGTGACTCGCAGAATAGCGCGGTCCTGCATCACCAGCTTGATGTCACGCCATGAATCGGTCACCAGATTCCATTGAAATTGGGACTGCCGATTGGCGGCCGGAACGCGGACGATCAGCGTGGCCGATACGGTTCCCAGAACAGCGCATCCGATCAGCGACAGCGATGACAGGACGAGCCCCTGGGTATGATTGGTCTTCGTTAATTCCGCCAGCGCATAACCGGCGACCGTTCCCACGATGACAGCGACCAGGGTGGCGACACCCGAAAGCCCGTTCGCAACGGAGATGTCGGATTTTCGAACCAGTTCGGGAATAATGCCCAGTTTCGTCGTGCCAATGAAGGCGGCCTGCGCTCCAAGCAGAAACAGAACCGAAAACATGGACGGAACGTGTTCCAGATGGATGGCCCACAGTCCGGCCATCATCAGAACGACTTCGGCCACTTTCAGCCAGATGATGGACGAGCGCTTGCTGAATCGATCGGCCGCCCAGCCTGCCCAGGGTGCAAACATCACGAACGGGAGCATGAAACATCCCAGTCCCAGCGAAAGCACGATCGATCCGGCGTCTTCTTCCGACCAGCCGAAATGAACTTGAAACTGTTCTTTTCCGATCGGGACGATCAGCCAGCGAAACATGCTGTCGTTGACGGCGGTCAGAAACGTCATCAGCAGATAGCCGATGAACGAAGCCGACGTCAGGCGTTGCGAAGCCGCGGGCTGGGACATGATGGATTGACTGTTGAAAATGATGACATCTGTTTGTCAGAAATGCGGGCCCGTCGTCTTTGTCGGCATTTGTTAACGCGACTGAGCAAGTCAGAAACGACGTACACACTCAGGTTTATAGACTACTTCCGGTTGCAACGAATCGCCGATTGCCGAAACTTCCCCAGCGGCAGTTCCTGCCGAAAGCCGTTGTACTGCGGATGTGACACGGTTCCGGAAGTTAACCGGTGAGTTACAATCCGGTTCCACTGCAAGATGATAAATCCATGATTCCCTCTCCATCCTCAGGCTTCGAATGAGCACCCCGTCTTCACAGATCACCCGCAAGGCTGAAAGCCACGCCGAGCCGGTCGTATTTTTCGACGGCGTCTGTGGCCTGTGCAACCATTCGGTCAACTGGCTGCTGGCGCACGATCCGGAACATCGGCTGCGTTTTGCTCCACTTCAGGGACAGACGGCTGAGTCCCTGCTTCCTGACCAACTTCGCGATCGGCTCGACACGCTGGTCTTCCTTCGGAAAGGAAACACGTACATTCGCACGGCCGCCGTCAGCCGAATCTTGATGGCTTTGGGAGGCCGATGGTCGTTTCTGGGCGGTCTGCTGTGGATCATTCCCGCCCCGCTACGCAATCTGGGTTACCGGCTTGTGTCCAGTCTGAGATACCGCTTGTTTGGCAAACATGATGCCTGTCGACTGCCCACTTCCAGTGAACGGGCCGTGTTTCTGGACTGATCCGTCTTCTTGCCTCTTCGTTCAAGGTTGCATTCACTGCGTGACAACCGGAGGGGCAGTGATTAGTCTTTAATGCTATGTTTCAGTTTCTGCTCAACCCCTGGATGCTGCTTGGTCTGGCCGGAATCGCTCTGCCTGTCTTAGCTCATCTGCTCAGTCGACGCCGATTTGATGTCGTCGAATGGGGCGCCATGCAGTTTCTGAATCCGTCGAGAAAAACACGCCGCCGGCTGAAGCTGGAAGAGTTGCTGCTGCTTCTGCTTCGCATCGGCCTGATTGCTCTGATTGTATTTGCGGTCACTCGGCCGATCATCCCCAGCGGATGGCTGAGCGGTTATCGTTCGGCCGGATCACGAACGGTCGTGCTGATCATCGACGGATCCAATTCGATGTCGCGGACTGATGGAATCAATTCGGTCCATCAAAATGCCATCCGGCGAGCGGCCGAGTTTCTCAGCACGCTGGGCGCCGACGACAATGTGGCGTTGATCGACGCCCGCGATCAGCCGCGTTCCGTGATTGAGTCGCCTTTGCGGGATCTCAATGCCGTCGAAGATCAGATTCGCAAACTGCCGCCACCGGGCGGGGCCTGCAACGCTTTGGCTGCCATCGAAAAGGCGATCGGAATCCTTGGTCGCTCCAGTTCTTCTGCCCGCGAAGTCGTAGTCTTCACGGATCGCCAGGCTCAGGGATGGAAATCCACAAAGGACGCCGAATGGGCTCGCATTGATGACATGCTCAAGTTTCCGTCGGTCAGGCCCAAAGTATGGGTCGTCGACGTAACGCCTCAGATGAATCCAGTGAGCCATAATATTTCTGTCGGTCGAATCGAACTGTCGCGGGAAATGTCGGTCCCCGATTTCCCGATCCGACTGCGAGTCACCGTGCGTAACAATTCCGACCGGGACGTTCAGGTTCCCGTGCGGCTGCTCCTGAATCAGCAGGCGCTGGCAGGCGAAATGCAGAACGCGACTATCCCGGCGGGCTCCGAAACGCTGCTGGAGTTCGACCATGCCATCCGCGCCGAAGGGACTCATGTGTTGAGCGTTCAGGCCGATTCCAACGACGACGTCATTGCCGCGGACAACATCAGCCATGCGGCCGTGCAGGTCGCCAGTTCGTTGTCGGCTCTGCTGGTCAATGGAACGCCCGCTGTCACACCTGCGGATCGCGACACGTTTTTTCTGGAACTGGCCTTTGCGCCGCCTGAAGGAAAACCGCCCTGGGTCAAGGCACGCGTTGTGGAAGCCAGCGATCTGAAGCCGGCCGACTTTCAGGAAGCGGCTGTTGTCATTCTGTGTAATGTGGATCGTCTCACGCCTAATGCAGCGAATGCGCTCGCAGAATTTGTGGCTCGTGGAAACGGTGCCTTGATCGCGTGTGGCCCCAATACGACTCCCGAATCTTTTCAACAAAGCTTTGCAGACTCCGGCCTGCTGCCACAGTTGCAGATTGTTCGGACACGAGAAGCGCCGCCACAGACAGAATCGCTGATTCGCGTGGCACCGCTGTCGATTCAGCCAGGCTGGCTCGACCGGTTTCGTTCTGACTCGGCTCGCAGCTTTCTGAAAGCGACTTTCACCGCGTGGTGCCTTACGAGGCCCGCGCCGCAGATTTCTGAAAGGAAACCAGCGGCAGGAAAAGTCGAAAGACCGGCGCTCGGGCGAAACGCAGTCCCTCGCAGAATGGGTTCACCGGCAACTCAGAATCCCGCGCCCGTGATTCTTGCTCAGCTCAGCAGCGGCGACCCGCTCATTCTGGAAGCGCGGCACGGAACCGGGTTCATCCTGCTGATGACATCGACCCTGGATCGGACCTGGACAGACCTGCCAGCGCGGTCCGACTTCGTTCCGTTCCTGTATGAGGCTGTGTTTCATGTCGCGTCCGCACGCAGCCATCGCAACGTCCGCTTCGCCGAACCCCTGATCGCTCGTTTTCCGTCGGCGATCCAGGTGACACCCGACGCCGGCCTCGAATTGAATAAGCCAAACCCGCCAACGACCAGGGCAAAGGGCAAGTCCAACGATCAGGAGGTGTTGTTTACGAGCCCCGACAATACGCCCAGGGGCATTGCGGCAACTCAGGAAGCTCAAAGCATTCTGGCCATTTTTCCGGACACCTTCGCCCCTGGGATTTATCAGGCAGAAGCCGCATTGGACGGGCAGCAGCCGATGCACGACGCGTTTGTCGTAAACTACGATCATGCCGAAGATGATCTGACAGCGTTGACGGCTGACGATAAGGCTCGCCTGGCCACCAACGATCGCGTTCGGTTTTCGGCGTCGGTCGATGAGCTGACAAAACGGATGTACGGTCAGGAAAGTGTGACGGAACTGTGGGCACTCCTGATGATCGTTTTCCTGTTATTTCTTGTCGGCGAACTGTTGCTGACTCGCAGAACCATCCGCAAAGGCTATGGCGGCGAATCTCTGGCAGCCGCCTGATCTCCATGCGGATAGGCGGGCGTCGCTTTCGGCCGCCAGACGCTGGTTCTTGAGCCAAATTATTCAACTGAACGTATTGCCGACCGTAAGCCTTTCCGATTGTTCCATTCGTAGCGGGACAACCTGATGGATCTGACGGTTTTAGCCGTCGTATGGAAAAGTCGATCCTGCCAGTTGCAAAGAGTCGCCGAATCTGGACATTGAAGAAGCATCGTTTCTCCGGTTCGCGCCGGCTGTGTTTCAGGGTTGTCCGATTCACTGTAGTGAGCTATGACCAACGGCCAGAAATCGACGGGTGATCTGAAGATTCGGCAGAGGCTCGGCAAGTACCGCATTGAGCGGCGGCTGGGGTCGGGCGGTTTTGCGGCTGTCTATCAGGCAATGGATACCGTTCAGGGTATTCGAGTAGCCATTAAAGTGCCGCATTCGAAATATACGACCGAGGCTGTGTTGACCGAGTTCCGCAAAGAGATTCGCACCACCGCTCCTCTGGAACACGACAACATCCTGCCCATCAAAGATGCCAGCATCATTGAAAACCGCCTGGTGGTCGTGTTCCCTCTGGGCGATGAAACGCTGCTGCAGCGAATGACACGACGCATCTGCCTGGAGACCGCTTTTGAAATCGTGGAGCAGATCCTGCGAGCCACCGCGATGGCTCATTCGCACCACGTGATCCATTGCGACATCAAACCGGAAAACGTCATCGTGTTTGCCGGCAACCGCATTCGACTGGCTGACTTTGGAATCGCCAAGGTCTCTCAGAAAACAGTTCAGGGCGGCGGAACCGGAACCGTCGGTTACATGGCTCCTGAACAGGCCATGGGAAAACCCTCGTTTCGTTCCGATGTGTTTTCCATCGGCCTGATTGTGTGGCGGCTGCTAACAGGTCAGTGGCCGGAGTGGCCGTTTGAGTGGCCCGCCAACGGATATCCAAAACTTCGCGGTCGAATTCATCCGGAGTTCATCGATTTTATGCGCCGCGCTATCGAGCTCAATCCACGGCATCGCTACCGTGATGCCGAGCAAATGCTGGCGGTCTTTCTGAAGCTGAAAAATCGCACGCTGCGACATGCCAAAAGTCGTCGCAAAGCCTCCGCCTGAAACAAGCCTGCAGGCCGCCCCAGCGTTCCGCGGAGTTTACATCCCGATCGACGATGGCTCGTCAGGCGATATCTCTTCGTTGAACCGAATCCGGTTGCCGAACGGGTCCGTGACTTCAATGCACTGGCTGTTGTAAAACGTCTTTTCAAGCGACGGACGCATGTAGCCATAGCCACGCGAAGTGATTGTGGTATGAAACTCCTGAATACCGCGCATCCAGACAAAAACGGTTGAGCCCGGGCAGCAGTCTCCATGATGCTCGGTCAGATGCAGGATCAACTGGCCTCGGCTGATCTGCAGGTAGACCGGCGACCTGTCATCCATCCGGTGTTCCCAGTCGATGGCAAAGCCCAGAAAGCCAACATAGAAATCCTTGGCTTTGATCACGTCGAAGATACGCATCAGCGGAATGGTGGTGACGAATTCAGAGCTCATCCGGAGACACCTGCCTCTCTGCCAGAAATTAAAATGCGGGTCGACGACCGGGCGAAATTTTGATTGGGCTTTCCGAACCGCAGCCGCCGGCGGTTGGCAGCATCTTGCCGGGACTGCAGAGTCCCGAAGGATTGAAAACGCGACGGACGTCTTCCATCACGGTCAGGTCGGTTTCTGTAAAAAGACGTTTCATGAAGCTGATCTTTTCCACGCCGATGCCGTGCTCGCCGGTCACGCTGCCTCCCAGATCGATGCAGCGGTTCAGGATTTCGTCACTGGCTTCAATCACGCGCCGGATCTGGTCGCTGTCTCGCTCATCAAACAGCAGAATCGGATGAATATTGCCGTCGCCCGCATGGAACACATTTACAATGCGAATGTTATGGCGCTGTTCGACTTCTCGGATGAAACGCAGGATTTCTGGCAGACGTGTGCGGGGCACAACGCCGTCCTGAGTACAGCAACTGGGGCTGAGTCGGCCGATGGCTCCAAACGCCTGCTTGCGACATTTCCAAAGCAGAAGACGCTCTTCTTCGGTTCGAGACCGTTTGACTTCTCGAGCACCCATCTGCATACAAAGATCGATAATCAGAGCGGCTTCTTCTTCCACTACGCAATCGAGCCCGTCGACTTCAATAATCAGGACCGCGCCCGCATCGAGTGGGAAGCCAAAGGAAAAGGCTTCTTCCAAAGCACCGATGATTCCCTGGTCGAGCATCTCCAGTGCGGCCGGAATAATGCCTGCTCCGATAATTCGACTGATGGCCTGAGTTGCGTCGTCGACCGTGTTGAAGATTCCCAGCATGGTTCGGTACGCCGCAGGATCTCGCGTGATTCGGACCCAGACTTTTGTCACAACGCCGAACGTGCCTTCGCTGCCGACAAACAGACCTGTCAGATCGAACTCATTCCCGCGACCGCAGGGACCGCCCAGCTGAATCAGCTGACCGTCTGCGCTGACGTATTCCACGCCCAGAACATGGTTGACGGTGACCCCATATTTCAGCGTATGCGGGCCACCGGAATTGGTGGCCACGTTGCCGCCGATCGTGCAGGCTCCCTGACTGCTGGGGTCTGGAGCGTAGTGAAAACCGCTGCCCGCAAGAGCCCGTGTCAGGCGTACATTCACGCAGCCGGGTTCCACAATCGCGTAACGGTCTCGCAGATTGATTTCCAGAATCCGGGTCATCTTTGTGAGAGCGATCATGACGCCGCCACCAACGGGCAGGCATCCACCGGCAAGACTGGTCCCCGCGCCGCGAGCCACGAACGGTACGGTGAACCGATTGCATTCGAGCACAATCCGAACGATCTCATCGCTGTTGATCGGAAAGACGACAATGTCCGGCGCATTTTTTTCGACGACATAGCCATCGCATTCGTACACCACCAGTTCGTCCGGGGAGTCCAGGAGCCGTTCGGGACCGACGATATCGCGCAGCCGCTGCAGAAACTGAGGAGCAATATTGCAGGTGGATGAGGGAGTCGCTGTCGCGGGGCCGGACATGACGTAAAACCTTCAGGAACAAATGGCGTGCAGATCAGGAGAATGCTGCATTCGTAACGCAACAGCAGGCCCTGGTCCAGCGGCAGCCGATGAAATCAGGACGATCGCCCAGGTTCAGTCTGAGCAGCAACATTTCCGTCCTTCTCCCCCGCGGGGGGAGAAGGTGGCCGACAGGCCGGATGGGCTTCTCAATCGGAACCTGGTTAAAACGTTCGCCTCTGAAAGAACAGAATCATTTCGTCTTTATTCTTCGAATTCGGCACGGCGGTCACCAGCTGCCAGCCTCTGTCGCCAATTTCCTCGTCAATATCTTCGCCAATGAAACGATCGTACTTGTCTGTTTCCAGGTAGTACGTGCGATACTCCATCTGCGGTTTCAGAATTGCGTCAAACAGAAGACGCGTAAACAGTTCGGCCGACCAGATGGTCAAAATCAGCAGGAAAAGTTGTTTGTAGCTCATCGCAAGTCCCTTTGCTCGACGTCAGGAATCGTCGGCAGGATAGAACATTCCGGGAATCGTGAAAATATGGACCGTGTTGCATCGCCGATGCGGTTCAATAGACTTCGCGAGTCGAAAGCTACCGTTCCCCGATGAGTTTCTTTCTCTGGTGGGCAATGCTGGCGACTGTCTGAACACTGAAAACTGAAAACTGAAAACGTTTCCCCATGCCCCGCTACGACTTCAAACCGGTAGAATCCCGCTGGCAAAAATATTGGGACGAAAACCAGACATTTCGTACCGCAGACGCTGTTTCTGATCAAAAGAAACTTTACGTCCTCGACATGTTCCCATATCCATCCGGAACCGGGCTGCATGTGGGGCATCCGGAAGGTTATACGGCGACGGATATCGTCTGCCGGTATTCGCGGATGAAAGGTCTGAACGTTCTGCATCCGATGGGCTGGGATGCGTTTGGACTTCCGGCTGAAGAGCACGCAGTGAAGACGGGGACTCACCCGCGCGAGACCACCGAACAGAATATTGCCACGTTTAAGCGTCAGCTCAAAATGCTGGGGTTCAGCTACGACTAGACTCGCGAACTTTCAACGACCGATCCGGACTACTACCGCTGGACTCAATGGATCTTTCTGCAGATCTTTGACACCTGGTACGACCCGGAATTCGTCTGGACGGGTCCAGATGGAGTGA
>JBDNHX010000549.1:0-11381 GCA_041688565.1 Planctomycetaceae bacterium | reverse complement strand
TTTCAAAATCATCCGGATTGGCTTTGATCTTCTCCCAGATTTCCGTTGCGCGGCGTGGGTTGTCCAGCACGATCATGCGCGCCTTCACTCGAGGACCGTAATTATCTTCGTAGGCCTTCTGCATCATTTCACGGGTGATGTTCACATCCTTACCCGCCAGCTTTTGCAGAGCCAGCATCGGCCAGATAATATCGCGTCGATACTGTTCCGGATTCAGTCCGCGTTCAGCTTCCAGCATCTTGTACCACTGGTCGATCGCAAGCCCGAACTTCTTGGAAATCTCGACCACTTCCTGGTCCACTTCGGCCTCGGAAACTGTCACGCCCTTGTCGGCACATGCCTGGCGAATGATGGCCCGATTGATCATGTTCTCCAGAACTTCCTTGCCATGCTTGGTCACGCATTCTTTGGCCAGAGCTTCGTAGGAAATCGCTTCGCCATTAACGCGAGCAAACGCTGTTGTCTGCGGATCTGTGGCCGCAGGGACAGCTGCAACAGCTGCCTTCTGCTCAGCGGCCTGGCTGTTTTTTGCGCGCCAGACCTGCATTCCAATCCCCGCGGCGATCAGTATCACCAGGGTTCCGCCCATCATGGCACTGCCACGGCTGGCACCATTGCGAACGGGCTTGCTGTGTTGGGAACTGATTTTTTCCGGCATGACTGGTCTCCTGAGATAAAAGAATCTCGGAACGAAAGGATGGGAGGAAGCGAGCAACAGCGTTCCGCGTCTGAAACAGACGGTCAGTCAGTTGCCATGAAGGACGTGAGAAGAGACGGGGGCAGTGATTTGCGGGGATCGGACAGCCGTCGACGGCAGAATTCCGAAGAAGGCTTTTTTGGCCGATTTAACGAACACAGATCAGCCAGATTGTGAGGGTTATACGGGCATTTTGAAAAACGGGTCAAGTTCGGTTTTCCAGCGTTCATGAACGCCCGGGAGAATTGAGAAACCGGCAGATTTTGCTACAATCCGCGAGCCGTGGCAGGCTGCTGTAAATCTCTGTGGTAAAACAACTTGCGATCACCGCGATGTTGCCCGCGCAGAACGGCGTGCATGGACAGTACATAGCTTGGTGGTTTAGGTCGCTACGGGGCGGGGTGTCAGGGAATTTGCGAGGGGCGTAACTCAGTTCGCTCTTGCGGTTCCATAACCCAGTCTTGGTGTCGATCGGCTGCCAGGATCGCCGCTGCGGTGGTTTTATTGCAACGGGACGGGTTTGAAGACCCGGTCAATCGAACGAATGAGTTACAGGAGAACATCCGCTTGTCTACCGACAATCCTCAAAGCGACAGCAGTCTGCCCATCGATCCGCGAGTCCTTCGCACTGACATTCGAAGCGAAATGCAGACCAGCTATCTGACTTACGCGATGAGCGTGATTATCAGTCGCGCTTTGCCGGATGTCCGCGACGGGCTGAAGCCATCGCAGCGACGAATTCTTGTGGCCATGAACGACCTGAATCTCGGTCCAGGTGGCGGCCGTAAGAAGTGTGCCAAGATCGCGGGCGACACCAGCGGTAACTACCATCCGCATGGTGAGGGAGCGATTTATCCAACACTTGTTCGCATGGCCCAGGACTGGGTCATGCGAGAAGTGCTGATCGACAAGCAGGGGAATTTCGGCTCACTCGCCGGTCTTCCTCCGGCCGCGATGCGATACACCGAAGCACGCCTTTCGCAGGCCGCTGCAGAAATGATGCGCGACATCGATCGCGAGACCGTGGATTACACTCCAACCTACGACAACGATCGTCTGGAGCCCGTTGTTCTGCCCGCACGTTTTCCGAACCTGCTGGTCAACGGTTCGAACGGGATCGCCGTTGGCATGGCGACCAGCATTCCTCCGCACAATATGGCGGAAGTCTGCGAAGCCGTGATTCGCATCATCGACAACCCTGACACGATGATCGATGAACTTCTGGAAGTGATGCCCGGCCCGGACTTTCCAACGGGCGGAATCATTTGCGGAACGATGGGAATTCGTCAGGCCTTCATGACAGGCCGCTCAACCCTGACTTTGCGATCTCGCACACACTTCGAAACAGAGGGCAAAGCAGACGTCATCGTTGTTACCGAAATTCCGTACCAGGAAACTCGCGACCGCATTCGTGAAAAGCTCGAAGTGTTGGTTCGCGACGAACGCATCAAAGGCATCGCGCGCATCGTCGACCTCACGGACCGCAATGTTCCGTCATGGCAGGTTCGTCTGCATATTGTGCTGAAGCGCGACGCAGATAAAGACGTGGTCCTGAACCAGCTTTATGAATACTCACCGCTTCAGACAACTGTCAGCGTGATCATGCTGGCCCTGGACGGGAACCGTCCGCAGTTGATGCCAATCCGCACGATGCTCGATGCGTTCATTCGCCATCGAGTCGACGTGATTCGTCGTCGTACCGAATTTATGTTGCGTGAAGCTCGGAAGCGCAAACACACCGTCGAAGGTTTGTTGCTGGCTCAGACGGATATCGATCGCATTATTAAAACGATCCGTGATTCTTCCAGCCGAGCAGCCGCGAAGGAAGCTCTGCAGACCATTCCAATCCCCGCGCCGCTTGTCTCCCGGGCGCTTGGCGAAAATGGTTATCGCGCATTTGTGCTCGAAAATGGTGAAGCCGAAAACTACTTCCTTTCCGCCAATCAGTCCGAAGCCATCGTTTCGATGCAGCTTGGATCTCTGGCCAATCTGGAACGTGAAAAGCTGGTCGCCGAGCATCAGCATTTGCTGGACAACATTGCCGAATATCTTCGCCTGCTGTCTGACGAAAGCAACCTGCGTGCTGTTGTTCGCACGGACATGGAAGAACTGAAGGCCAAGTTCCCGGACAAACGCCGAACGACGATCTCCGAAGAAGAGTTGGGCGACTACGATAAAGAAGCGTTGATCGCTGTGCAGCCGATGGTTGTGACCATGTCTCAGCGAGGCTACATCAAGCGAACGCCGCTGGATGTTTATGAAGCTCAGAACCGCGGCGGCAAGGGGATTAAGGGCGCGACTTCGGATGAAGAAGATCCGATTGCGCATCTGTTCGTTTCCAGCACGCACGACTTTCTGCTGTTCTTCACGGACAAAGGCAAAGTCCACTGGATCAAAGTCTACGACCTGCCGCTCCAGCCTCGCACCGGCAAGGGCCGTGCGTTGGCTAATCTGATCACGCTTGAAGAGGGCGAAGGCATCGCCAGCTGCTTCAATGTGCGCTATTTCCCGGATGACAAATATCTGGTCATTGCGACTCGCCAGGGTATCATCAAGAAGACAGCTCTGTCGGCGTACGGACGTCCAATGAAGGGCGGCATCATTGCGATTCGACTGGACGAAGGCGACTCGCTGGTCGACGTGCGCATCGTGGAGGGCGATCAGGATCTGGTGCTGTCGACGTCCTCAGGAATGGCGATCCGCTTCAACCACGAAGATGCTCGCCCACTGGGCCGAGCGACTCGCGGAGTGAAAGGGATCAACCTGGCGAAGGACGACATTGTGGTTGGGATGGTCGTCGCCGATCCCGAACGAACGCTGCTCAGCATCTGTGAATTTGGTTACGGCAAGCGAACTCCGTTTGGCCCGGCCGATGTTACTGCCGACGAGGGAATCTCGATCGAGAGCGCTCCGGCCGACGAAAACGGCGCGGCTACGTTGGATGAAGTCGTTCCCTCAGACGACGGTGCGGAGCCGGTTGAGGCCGAAGCGGCGGACGAATCCAGCCCAGGCAGCAACATGAAGTATCGTCGCCAGCGCCGCGGCGGCAAGGGACTTCGCGACATCAAGACGACGGCTCGCAACGGTAAAGTTGTAGACGTTCTGTCAGTGATTGATGAGGACGAAGTGCTGATGGTGACATCGCGCGGCAAGATTCAGCGAATTCGAGCCAACGATATCAACACCATCGGGCGAAATACTCAGGGCGTACGCATCATCCGCCTGGATGATGGCGACACTCTGGTTTCCTGTGCCGTGATTCCGGGTGACGTCATCGACGAAGAAGCCGCACGTGCCGCAGCAGCCCTGGCAAAGCTGGCGGCGGAAATGCCAGCATTGCCGCTGGCAACTTCGGAACCGGATGAGCCTGCAGAACCAGTGGATGAGTAATCGTTCAGTCGCAGGTTGCCTGGCGAGCGTTGATTTTGTGGTGGAAGCATCCCAACCCGACGGGTCAGCGAGGGGTCTATGCCGAATAACCGCAGCAATTCCATCCCTCGCTGACGCGTCGGGTTTTGAAATCGATGAAATCAATATTCCGCCCGCATTCTGGCCGGTTGAAACATGGCGTCGCCCGTTGAGGCAATCACGTCCCGACATCATATCAACGCAAACGACCGTTCGCCTGAGAGCGCGAACGGTCGATTGGATGTTTGCAGATTCCGAGGCACGCTGTTGAAGGCGGGCTGGCTTACTTCATTGCTGTCTTCGGGTCTGTCCAGATCGTGAGTTTTACCTTCATGCCCGGCGTGATTGGAGTTCCGGCTGGAGGATCCTGGGTTTTGACTGTAAAAACGTCTTCAGGGCGAGTTGCTGCCGGACCGGCTTCCAGAATAATCTGGTTGGCCGCTTCATTACCTTTGACACGCTTAAGCCCCTGCCGGCCCAGCTGCAAAACGGCGTTCTGGTGATCGAGTCCGCCGACATTTGCCAGAGCGTTGGGCTCATTTGTTGGTTTCCGGGTGTCGGCAATTTCAGGCGGCTTCTCGTCCCCAATAACCTGCACCTGAAGTCCACGCAGATCGGGCGCGAATTGTTGCGCTGGATTAACGCCGAGGAATCCGGCCAGTGATTTCTGGTTCTTCTTCACTTCCCGAAACTTGTAGACGGTGATCTTCGTACCGGCCGGATCCAGCAGCTGAACAGCAACCGGCAGGAACTCCTTCAGGTCAAGAATCACGTCGGCTTCGCGCCACGTCTGCGCGTCCTGAGGAAGTCGAGGATATGCAGTCAGATAGACTTTGCCTGACTTCGGATCAAACTTGCCGCCAGAAAAGAACATCGTGAAGCGGCGTTTTGCCTTGTCAGGTGGCATGCCAAACAGAAACGGCAGAGGGCTGTCCATGATGTTCTTGCCCTGCATATCGGCCGGCAACTGAGCCACGACAGCTTCCTTCTTTTCCAGATCCACACTGTAAACTCGCTGCCCGTCACAGCTCCATCGTTCGGGCTGCTCCTGAACCAACGTAAACGGCTTTCCATCTTTCTTCAGTCGCACCTGAGACCTGCGTCCCTCGCCCTTGGCGGCTTCGGCTTCTTTTTCACGGGCAGCGCTGAGTTCAGGCGTTACCGCAACAGGTGTAATGTCGATTCGCCCTTTGTCCGCTTTCTCGTAGGCGAATTCACCTTCGGATTGCTTTTCCACTTCAAAGGCAGTGTCGTAAACAATGCGGAAATGCTTGCCTTCAAGACGCTCAATTTTGTCACTCGCGTCTGACCAGTACTGCAGAACTCGATCCAGTTCCTTCAGAAGCTCGGGCGACATTTCGGGCGCCGTTTGGTTCAGGATATCGTCCTTCACCTGTAGGTTAGCAGGCGCAATGGCAGGCGCCGCGAGGCCGCCGTTGGGCTTTAAAGGTGCGGGTTCCTGAGCCCTGCCGACCTGCCGAACTGGAGCCGCCTGCAATTTGGATTTGCCGGAGACACCCGCCGGAGGGCGCTCGGGCGTCGCGGCCGATCTGGTCCCGGACGTACGCGACTGAGCGCTGGCTGTTGTTACAGGGAAGAGTACTGAAACGCAGGCAATGGCGATGAATAATCTCACCATCGGACTCCTTCCGATGACACGATGAACTGCGGATTCCGCAGCGGAAATCTGACTTCCTGACTGACTTGGCGATGAATTCCCCTGCGTCCCTGCAGGAAAGAAGGCTCGTCAAAATCAACAGGCCCCTCAGTCTGCTCGCACGCTGAGTGCGAACAGACTTTCTGGCTGAGAGGCTTATAGCGGTTTACAAAATTTGACTCCAGAGGTGTTTCACCGCGTTTTGCCGCAGTAAATTGTCCTCCAGAGCTTCCGCAGACGGCAAAGTTAGAAAAAACGGCAAAATCTGAGCAACGCCTGGCAACATGGAGAACCTGTCCTTGTTTCTTCCGCCGACCGGCACCACCATTCAGTTTCCGGTGTTCAATCCTGATACGCTAGTTGAGTGCGTCCGCGCGCATGCGCTTCCTGAGGTTTTTCAGGCCAAAAAGTAATGGTTGACAAGTTTATTGAATGGGACCGCGATCGCCTCGTGGTCGCCGAGGGAACAGTTGACGGCGGAAAGGCTCAATTCCGCCTGCTTCGGATTCTGGAGCGCCAGACGGAATCGAACGACACGCTGGCACTTGTTGACCAATTGAAACGGCTTTTTCCCGTCGGGACGGATCGCAAACGAGCCTCGGTCGCCGTCGTCTTCCCGCGTCAGATGGTCACCATTCATCGGATTCAGCTGCCTCAGGTACCGGACTCCGAAATTGCCGACATGATCCGGATGCAGGCGACCATGCGTCTGACAGTGCCGGTTGAATCTGTATCGATGGACTTCACTCCGCTGCCTATTCAGCCGGGTAGTGCCACCCGCGACGTGCTGCTGGTGACAGTTCCCAACGATCAGCTTGCAGTCGTCCGCCGGACTCTGAACGACGCCGGTCTTGAACTGTCAGAAGTTCGAGTCAGCGCGTACTGTGTAGCTCAGGCGGCCGCTTCAGCCGGCATCCTGCAGCCGACAGCCGAGCCTGGCAAAGTAGACGTCGTGGCCGTGATGCGGCGGGATTTTATTGAGCTGACTTTCGTCCGCGGGACGACTGTTGTTTTTTCACACAGTGGAAGTTCATGGACGACGCCCGACACAATTGAAAAAACCATTCGTGCGGAACTGACGCGCGCTCGAATGTCGGCGGCCGAGATTCTCGGTGAGCACAAAATTGATCGTGTCATCGTGATTGGATCGCCGGAAGTAACAGCGGCAGTCACCGACCAGATTTCGACTCGACTTGATGGAGCTCGGATCGAACGCATCGATCCGGCTTCGGCATTTCTTTCAGGCGTGCTTCCCGAGGGTATTGCCACGGCAGATGTCGTGACGATCGCCGGGGCTCTGGTTGGTTCTGGCCAGGCAAGTATTGAAAGCGTTGACCTGATTCATCCGCGCAGAGCGCCGGAGAAGAAGGATCTGCGGCGTGTAAAGGTGCTTGCCGGAACGCTGGCCGCAATGGTGCTCTTCGCGGGCGGCTATTTCTGGCGTCAGGGCCGCGTGAATGCGCTGTCAGATGACGTCGCATTGATCGATGGTGAGAACCTGGAAATCAAGGAGCAACTGGCGGCGGGTGAAAAAGATCTGCTGCAGGCGGAAAAGGTGGGTGAGTGGACGTCGCGGGACATTCAGTGGCTGGATGAACTGGTCCGCCTGAAATCAATTTTCCCCGCATCTGACCGAATGTTCGTGGATAACTTCCAGATCGTCACTGTCCAGCGTGGTGGTATTGGAGCGATCAAGGTCGAGGGCTTTGCTCGTTCAGAAGCGGACATTAATACTCTGGCGAGAAAGCTGAGAGATGCGGGGTATGGAGTGAAACCTTTTGAGCCCGAATATCGTCCTGCCCCCGGTTCACCGGATTATGCAGTCCGAATAGTTCTGGAAATATCGCTGCCGGAAAATGCAGGCGGTGAGCAACAGTCGTAGAGCAGTTTTTTAGTTTCCGCTGACTCATTTTTCGTGTTGGTTTGCAGTGGCAAAGAAGTCAGCGACAGTGGCAGCAGAGCCATTGGCAGTTATTCGGTTAATTGATCCATGATGCATGCGGCACTTCGTGTTTGCGGTCATGGTTTCAGATCAGGTCATGATTACGCAACGTTCTGAGCCTCGCCTCAGTCATTAATAGTGGAATCCGGTTCGATGGATGACAAACAACGTACAAAACTCCTGGCGATGGGACTCGGTGCAGTCGTGGCTGTTTACAGCCTCCGATCGACTGTCGACGAGATCCTGATGAAGCCAATTCGTGATCTGCAGAAGAAGTTCGTCTCTGTTGAGATGGAGAACGAATCACTGCAGCGTCGTAAGATTGAGCTGCAGGTCGCGCAGAGAAATCTTGAAGACTGGAAAGCCACCAGCCTGCCCAGAGACATCGACGATGCACAGCGGCTGTATCGGGAATGGGTCTACGAACTGACTCGGCAGTGTGGTTTTTCCGGACCGGGTTTCGAAGTCACTCCTGGGTCCAGAAATGCTCAAAAGGAGTATCACACAGTCTCCGTTGAAATCAAGAAGGCTGAAACGGATCTGCAGGGGCTGACCCGATTCCTGTACCTGTTCGACCAGTCCAACATCCTGCATCGTATTGCCGCGATGAAGATCGACAGCCCGGGGACTCAGGGTAATCCTCGGCTGCTGGTTTCTCTGACGGCAGAAGGGATGAGCGTCACTGGTGGCGAAGACAAAAAGGAACTTCTGCCCCGTTCATCCCTGACTGGAAAATTGACAGAAACAACGAATGAAATCGTTGTGGTCCCCAACGAATCATTTCCAACCTGGGATCCGTTTGAACCATTCCTCGTCCGGGTTGATCGCGAACTCCTGAAAGTAGAATCGGTCTCTGGCGGCTTCTGGAAGGTGCAGCGCGGTGCCGAAGGAACGAAAGCCATGACTCATGAGGAAAACGCGGTCGTGGAACTGCTTCCTGTGGCGTGGGATCGAAAGGAAAAGACTCTTTCGATGTACGCCGAGTTCGTGAAAGGCTCACCGTTCGTCATTCCGTCGCCACCGAAGACATGGAATCCGCGACTGACCGGCGTAGCCGACAAAACAATCAAGCCGGGCGAAGAAGTGAAATTCACGGCTCGTGCCGAAAGCCTGAATCCGGATCTTGGTGAGCCGCAGTTCGCGCTCACGGACGCTGTGGAAGGCATGACGATCGATCCGGTCACCGGTGAGTTTCAATGGCAACCAGCCGCGGACCTGGCGCCCGGCAAGTACTCAGCGACGGTACTGCTGACTCAGGCCAAAAACCCGACAGTTTCGCTGAATACCAAACTGCAGATCACGATCAAGTCAACAAATGTTGCTCCCGTACTGACGGTCCCTGAATCCGCAATTGTTGTGCTTGGAAGAGAATTTACCGCCAGAGCGATGGCCACTGATGACGGGCCGGCGGAGGCTCTGAAGTTTTATTTGGGAAGTGCCGCTCCGGAAGGTTTGGCGATCGATTCGGCGACTGGAGAGCTGAAGTGGAATCCGCCGCGGACGTTTACGCCGGCAAAATACGACGTCGAAGTCACGGTCACCGATGGGGGAGAAGAACCAAAGACGACTTCAAAGAAAATCAGCCTGGATGTGCAGGATGACAACGCGGCTCTCACGCGTTTGACGGGCGCGCTTGCCAAGGACAGTGTCTGGTTTGCCTGGTTTCGCAATTACGGCACTGGGAAAACAGAACGCCTGAAAGTCGGCGACAGACTGAACGTGTCCGAGATCAGTGTTGAAGTGGCCAGCGTGTCAAATCGATTCGTGACACTCAAGGATCCCGAGGGCATTTGGAAGCTGGCGCTGGGTGATACCCTGCGAGATCGAAAGCTGATTGAACCGGCGCCGAAACCTGAGCCGACTTCTTCCGGGTCAACTGAGGACACCCCGCCGATAGACCCAGCGACCCCTGCAGATGGTGTGAAGGATGCGGCCTCCGTTCCTGCAAAGGAAGAATCGCCCGTTGATGAATCCGTTCCCGCGCCTTTAGAAAATGCCGATGGGGAAAGCGAAACCGAAAAAGGTGCTGCTGAGAAAGCCCAGAAACCCGCAGCTCCGGAGACAACGGAAGAGGAGCCAGTCGCGGAACCAGTGACGACGTAAGGTGTTGCACAACAATAAACTAACGGACAGAAAGCCGCAGGGCAGGCTTCCAGCCTGTCTTCTCATTGACAGGCTGGAAGCCTGTCCTGCGAAAAATGGTATTCATCACTCGGAGAATGATGGCTACTATCATCGCAAATCGACTGCCATTGAGCGGTGGCTGCGCGAGGTCAGGGACTACGGAGCCTCTGGCACTACGGCGTCCGGGAAACGCAAGACGTACTTTGCAATCGCCGCGTCTCGCTGTTCATTCTTGTTGAAGCCCATTGAATCGATGGTAAACAGCTGACGCTCGGAGGTCTGCACTTTCAGTCCAAAGTCTGCAGGATTGGCTCCGCGAAGATAGATCGCCACGGTCAGAGCAACATCTCGCGCCTGAACAGAAAATGAACTGTCAATTTCTCGGTCGGGAAGAAGTTCGCGAACCGACTGTTCCTGAGGAGGCCAGACAGTGGTCTGCACATTCAGCAGACGCTCTACGGCTGGCAGATCCTGCGGATCGCGAAGAGCCCCCAGACAAAGCAATGCGTAGGACACCTGCTGATTACGGATGGGCTTCGCAAGTACCTTCAAGGCGACTTGACGGCCGGCGGGAAGTCGATGCTGAATCGCAAAAAGCAACGGACGATCGACGGCAATATTTGGTCGCTCAATCCACATTCCGACAATCGCCTTTAACGTTTTTGCATGAATGCCATTTTCCACCAGATGCCCAAAACGTGTTTCATCAAGCGCGGCAGAAATATTTGTGGAAGTCGCTCCGCGAAGGCGGACGTCAGGATTGCTGCCCAGCAGCATCAGAGCTGCGCAGGAAGCAACGGGGAATTCGTCTTCGGCTACCCCCGTGAATAGAGCCGTCAACGCGGCACTGCGAGTTTCCAGCATGGCTGAAAACTCGGGCGAGCTAAACATTCGTGCGGCAAACAAGTCGCGTTCCGCGCGGAGCAGTTCGCGATAAACGGCCATGGAATCGCCATCCGTTCCTGCGATCGCAGAATACCGTTCCCATTCGGGCAAACCGGCAACAAGCTCTGTCGGAATGTCAGGCAGCATCGAATCATTCGCAAGTGCATCCAGGCGGTCATCAAACAATCGCTTGCGAAGACGAGGAATCAGGATTCGCAACTGTGTCGCTACAGCGGGCGGGACGATGTCAATCTGGGCCTCAAGCTGAGCCACATCGGGAACATTCAATTCAAGAATTCCGCTCGCTGCTTTCTGCCGACGAGCAAAAATCGGCGAAGCCAAGTCCTGCAGCAGCTTTGCGACATTTTGCGACACCGCGTCAGCGGCCTGGCCATTTTTTTCTTCGTCATCCTGCGCACTGGCCTGGACCGCAACTGCGGTCAGCAGAACCAAAGCCAGGATGTGAAGGTGACGGCGAAACATACGGGCTGCGTCTGTCACTTAGCGGCAGGTTTGGGGACAAGGAGCACGCCGGAATTCCTCTGAATTTTCATTCAAAAGCTGTTTTCCGGCATTTCCAAGACGACGCGTTGCCCTGATCCTATCGTGTTCGCAGCAATATTCCGGCCAGAAGCGGCGATTTTCTGGCGTCGACCAGTCGAAAAACA
>JBDNHX010000107.1:0-5688 GCA_041688565.1 Planctomycetaceae bacterium | reverse complement strand
TTGATCCGGCGAGCATCGAGCACCGGATATTGGAGCTTACGACGTGTCCCAGATCGACAATGGCGTCCGGTTTTCGGTTCAGGCAACTCTGGCCGAGAGCGTGAATTATGCATGTTTTCAGAATGCTGTTCCAATTTTGAAGTCATTAAAGGTGCGCAACAATGGCGATTCGACCGTTCGCGATCTGAAGCTGACGTTCTCTGTCGCCCCTGAATTTGCACGAAGCCGCGTGTGGCATATTGATCGTATCGAACCAGCTCAGGAACTGGAGATCTTTGATCATTTGATCGAGCTCGAACCTCAGTATTTGAATGGGCTGGACGAGGCTGAACGTGGACGCGTTGACTTTGTCCTCGATGCCGCGGAGGAAGAGGTCACACGGATCAGTTCAGAAATCCGAGTTCTTTCAAGGGATGAATGGGGAGGCTTCTCTTCGGGGCCTGAACTACTTGCGGCTTTTGTGATGCCGAATGATCCGGCAGTCGCCCGCATAATGAAAAAAACAGCAGAGGTGCTTGGTCGGCATGGTCACTCCACCGCTTTGGATGGGTATCAGACACGCGATTTGCAACGCAGCTATATGCTGGCGGCGGCCACATGGTCCGCCATTGCGGCTGAAAGACTGACCTATTCAAACCCTCCCAGCAGTTTTGAAAAGTCCGGGCAGAAGACTCGCCGACCCTCTGTGGTCCTGAAAAGCGGTCTTGCGACCTGTCTCGACTCTACGCTGTTGTTTGCTTCCGTGCTCGAAGCGATCGGCTTGAACCCGGTAGTCATCTTTCAGCAGGGACATTGCTTCGTCGGCGTCTGGCTTGCGGAAACAACTCTGAAGAACCTGGTGGAAACCGACATTACAGAATTGCGAAAGGCAATCGCCGCTAAAGAACTGATTGTCTTTGAGACCACTCAGGTTACGCATAACCCTCCAGCTCGATTTGCGGATGCTTTCAACACCGCGACAAAAGCTCTGGGCCGAGAGAACGAATCTCGTTTCGTGGCGGCGATCGACATTGCCAGAGCACGAATGGCTCAGATAAGGCCTCTTGCGTCCCACGACACTACGGAGAATCAACAGAAGTCACCTGAGAATCAGGACTCAGGATTTGTTCCTCTGCCAAAGCCTCCGAACCTGCCTGATTATCGAAACATCGCACAACCCGACGAACGCCCTGTAACGCCCCGGGGACGCATCGAACGCTGGCAAAGTAAGCTGCTTGATCTGTCCCTGCGAAATCGTCTGCTGAACTTCCGTGATTCTAAGCAGGTTGTTCCTTTTCTTTGTCCGGACGTTCCACTTCTTGAGGACCACTTGTCTTCGGGGAAGAAGATCCGAATCGTCTCTCTAGCGGAACAAAATCCTGTCGGTGCACGAGATGAAGCCCTGCACCAGCGAATCAGTCCGAAAGATCTTAATTCGGGCTTTGCATCCGCAGCTCTTGCGCGGAACGAAGTCACTTCGACTCTGCAAAAAAAAGATCTTGAAGCCCGGTTGATTGAACTCTATCGCAAGACAAAGAATGATCTCGCGGAAGGGGGTTCTAACACTCTGTTTCTTGCCGTTGGTTTCCTCTCATGGAAACGGCCTTCAGAGACTGGTGATCCCTGTCGCGCGCCCCTGCTTCTTCTCCCGGTTAAGCTGGTTCGTGCCACGGCCGCCTCGCCATTTCACATTGCCAGTCATGAAGATGACGTGTGTTTTAATGCGACTCTGATTCAAATGCTGAAGAAGGACTTCGGTTGTGATCTGACGTTCCTTGAATCAAACCTTCCGCAGGACGAGAGCGGCATCGATGTTAATCAGATTCTTGAGCAGGTGCGGCAGACGGTTCGCCAGGTTCCCGGGTTTGAAGTGCTGGATGAGACTGCACTGTCGACGTTCTCATTTGCCAAGTACCTGATGTGGAAGGACATGACCGATCGCCTTCAGCAGCTGACACAGAACCGAGTGGTTCGTCATCTCGTTCAAAATCCTGACAAAGCATTTGAATCGGCCGTTTCAACGGCATTTCCGCGCAGTACAGACATTGACCGGAAGTATGTGCCGGGACAACTTGTACATCCGCTGCCAGCGGATTCCTCTCAGCTTGCGGCATTAGCTGCTGCCGATGCGGGCCACGATTTTGTGCTGATTGGACCTCCTGGCACAGGAAAAAGCCAGACCATTGCGAACATGATCGCACACTGTCTGGCCAGTCAAAAGACCGTGCTCTTCGTCGCCGAGAAAACAGCGGCGCTCGATGTTGTGTATCGCCGCCTGAAGGAAAGAGGACTGGGTGAATACTGTCTTGAACTGCATTCCAACAAGGCCGAGCGAAAGAGCTTTCTGACTCAACTGTCAGATGCCTGGAAGGCGACGGCGAATGCCAATGCTGATAAGTGGCTGGATATCAATGATCGGATGCGCATCCGCCGAGATGAACTGAATGTTTATGTGGATGCACTGCATGAGAAGCACTCCAACGGATGGACCGTATTTCAGGCAATGGGAGTGTCCGTAAAGGGGGGCGACAAAAGTCCGCCTCAGCTCGAATGGAAGCAAACAGTCAAACATGACGTTTCACTATACAAGGAGTACGTCAGTGCCTTAAAAGAACTGGCTCTGACACGAAAAGAGGTGGGAGTCGTTAATATGCCACTATGTCTGACGAAGGGCGAATGGTCCGCTGTCTGGGAAGGACAGCTGTTTAGTGAGGCAGACGCCCTTGCCAGGGCAACTGGGAGCCTTCGTCAAACGCTCAATGCTTTTGCCGGCATCATTGGAGCCGGAAACGTAGAGGACGCGTCAAACGACGAACTTCAACTTTATGGTAAAGTCGCCAAAGAACTGATCGCAACGGCGTCAGAAGATTTTGGAATCATTTTTAACAAGCAGTTCGCTCAGCTGACGACCCATGTGGACGCTCTGGAAGCCTCTGTCGCGCTGATCCGGAAAGAGACATCGCGACTGGCCGCGGCGTATTCTGATGATGTCCTGCCACAAATTCCCGTAGACGATCTGGAGAAGGAATGGCGTATTGCCAGTAAAAAGTTCTGGCCTCTGTCTGTCTTTGCAAAGCGACGGGTTCAGAAGTCGCTGCAGTCCTATGCTTCATCGGGAGCTGTCTCACCCGCAGCTGACCTTGCATGCCTGCGCAAGCTCCAGCAGGAGTTTCAGCGCATCGACACCAATCCTTTGGCCACTCAGCCCGTTCAATGGAACGGACGAGATTCAAACCCTGCCAAAATGCGGGAGCATCTCACCAAAGGGAAAGAGCTTCGACAGGTGATCGTCGATCTGGGAAAGCAGACCGGCCAGTTGAATCCGATCTCAGCAAAACTGCATCCGGTCCTTGCAAAAGATGCAACGGGCCATCCGGTGATCTCCGCGGCAAAGCAGTTTCTCACCGCGATGAGTGCCTTTGCCGAATCCGTGCAGAAGTTCCGAGACCTTGCGGGCAGTTCACCGGTTCAGAAGGGCACACGCAAGCTGATCAGTGATGTTAATACACAGCTGCAGACACTGCTTGCCGGTCGAACGCTGCTGCGAAAGTGGATTGCTTGGCATGAGATCACGCAGCGAGTGAACAGCCTGGGGCTTGGGACCTTTGTTTCTGCGATGGAGTCCGGTGAAGTGGCTCCTGACGATGCCATTTCGACGTTTGAGCTGGCTTACGTTCGCTGGTGGCTTCCTTACGCCATTGACAGCAATCCAGCCCTGCGAAAATTCCAGCGTTATCGACACGAAGATGCGATCAGGGACTTCAGAACTCTGGATGATGAAGCACGAATCGAGGCATCTGTCACCGTCCGTCGCGCGCTGAAGCATCAGCTGCCGGATCCGGATAAAGTGCCAAGACAATCGGAACTGGGGATCCTGCGGCATCAGGCACAACTTCAGCGGCCCAGCAAAACGATTCGGGAACTGATCGGCGGTATGCCCGAGAATTTTGGCAAGCTGGCACCGTGCCTTCTTATGTCGCCTCTTTCGATTGCCCAATACCTGCCTCCCAATCAGGCGATTTTTGATGTCGTGATCTTCGACGAGGCATCGCAGATTACGACATGGGATGCGATCGGTGCGATTGCGCGCGGCCGACAGACGATCATTGTGGGGGATCCAAAACAACTGCCGCCTACGAACTTTTTCGGTCGATCAGAAGACGATTCTGAGAACGATGAAGTGGATGAACATGAAAAGGATCTGGAGAGCATTCTGGACGAGGCGAAAGCGTCCGGGATTCCGACTATGCAGCTGAACTGGCATTACCGAAGCAGTCATGAATCACTCATTGCGTTTTCAAATTTTCACTACTACGACAACAAGCTGATCACATTTCCCTCGGCCGTAACCGCCGATCGAGCCGTATCGTTCAAATACATATCGAACGGTGCGTATGACCGTGGAAAGAGCCTGACAAATCGTGAAGAAGCTCGCTCGATTGTCTCTGATGCAGTCGGAAGAATGAAGCAGTGGATGAAGCTGCCACCTGAAAAGCGACTGACACTCGGTGTCATCACATTCAACAGTCAGCAGCAATCCCTCGTTCAGGACCTGTTTGATCAGGCCCGCCGCGACTCACCGGAAATTGAATGGTTTTTTGAAGACTCACGTATTGAACCGACAGTTGTTAAGAATCTGGAGAACGTGCAGGGGGACGAACGCGATGTGATGTTGTTTTCGATCGCCTACGGTCCGGACGCAACAGGAAAGATTCCGCTGATCTTTGGCGCGTTGAATCGAGCAGGAGGCGAACGTCGCCTTAATGTCGCCGTCACACGAGCCCGCAAAGAACTGGTGGTCTATGCTTCTTTCAGAGCCGGCCAGCTGAATGCAGATCGAGCCAAGCACATCGGCGTGCGTCATCTCAAAGCGTTTCTCGACTATGCCGAACGTGGTCCGATTGCCCTTCATGCTCAGGATACGGGCTCCGTCGGTGGCTTCGATTCACCGTTTGAAGAAGCCGTTTCGGCCCAGTTGCAGGCGAAAGGCTGGCAGGTGATTCCTCAGATTGGGGTCTCGGCGTTTCGAATTGATCTCGGTATCGTCCATCCCGACAAACCTGGCGCTTATCTGGCAGGAATCGAATGCGACGGCGCAACGTATCATCGATCCGCAACCGCACAGGACCGGGACAAGATTCGCGAACAAATCCTGCGGCACCTCGGCTGGGAGATTCTGAGGATCTGGTCCACCGACTGGTGGGCCGACAATCGTGCTGCCACTGAGCTGATCCATAAGTCTCTGACCGAATTGCTGGAACGCAAACGTGACGAGGATCGGATCAGGGACGATCTGGAAACAGCGGAGCAATCGTCGGCAGATTTGTCCCACGACGACGAAGTCACCGCTGAGCCGGACGAGGAGCAGTCCGACACAGGAAATCCGGATGCAGACAACCAGGATCTTCAGTTGAAGTACCGTCCTTTTGATGGAACGGGATTCACGATTCAAGCGGACGCATTCTATTCAGCAAGCTACACGGAGACCCTGAAAGCTCTTACGCTTGCCGCTCTGGAGCAGGAGTCGCCCGTGCGAGACGACATTTTGTGCCAGCGAGTCGCACGGCTTCACAATATCGCACGAACGACAAGTCGGATCCGAGAACGCGTGTTTGCTCTGGTTTCGAGCGTTGCATTCACAGACGAATCCACAGGTCGTTTTCTGTGGTATCCACATTCGCCGCTGGAAACGACTGACTACCGACATCC
>JBDNHX010000548.1:0-3699 GCA_041688565.1 Planctomycetaceae bacterium | reverse complement strand
CTCGCCATCTACGACGAAATGCAAACCGCCATCAACACCGGCCACCCCTACCAAACCCGCCTCGATCCTCCACCCGGTCCCCCCACCGATGACGCTGGCAACTTCATACCCTTCGCCCAATGGACCGAAGACTTCAACACCTTCCACATCCACCCACGAAGAGTGGACCGCCAACTGGTTGAACAAGGCCGGTTCGTGCTTGATTTGTTGCTGCTACTGGAAGCATGGAAACAGCCGGTGTCGATTACAGCTCTTGAGCCAGCTCTGCTGCTGATGCGAAACAATGCGGCGCGGAAAGCGTTGCTGGAATACGACCTCACACCATCGGAATCATCCGAGTTGAGAGCAAAGCCAAAGTTGATCACCGGCATTGATCGCGTTTACGCGGCTGTGGAAGTCAACGGAGCTATTCGTCGTGTGGGAGAAAATGGTTATGAACTTGCCAAACCTGAGCTATTGAACGATGCATCGACGACGGACCGAAGGAGTGCAACCGAAGTCATTCAGGCAGTTTCGAGGCTCAGCGATCTGCGGATGTTGCCCGAGGTTGTCGCCGAACTGACGGAAGAACGCTATGAAGTCACTGTTTGACGAACTTCAGGAAGACTTCGTACCAGCCGCTGATCGCAGCGAGCCAGCGCTCTGGGTGCGTCGGTTAGTTGTCGTCCCCGAACGATCCGTCGATGCCACCCCAATTCGTGAAGTCGAATTTCGACGCGGATTGAACATCATCGCCACCGCTACACCAGAAGAACGTGTAGACGGCGTCGTGGGTCACAACGTCGGCAAGACGCTGCTCACACGTCTAATCCGCTTTTGTCTGGGCGAACAACAATTCGCCCGCGAACCAGTCCGTGATGCAATCGCCAAAGCTTTTCCCGATGCCTTTGTGATTGCGGAAGTTATTGTCGCTGGTCACTGCTGGATTGTGCGACGTCCGATCGGAACAATTCGCTCAAGTGAAGCCGGCTGCCTTGAAGCAGATGACTGGCGACACATTCTTGTCGACGACGCGGTGATCGGGCGGATGTCGGCGTTTGTTGAATTGATCGAACAGGCGACGGTTGCACAGTTTTCAGAGACGTCCTTGCCGCATCAGGGACGGGCCATGAGATGGCTCGATCTGCTGGCATGGCTGAGTCGCGACCAATATTGCCGCTACCGTCACCCGCTTCAGTGGAGAACTGCATGGACTGAGTCCGGAACGGTCGATCTACACGACGAAGATGCAAGTGTGCTGATAAGACTGGTGATGGACCTGCTTGATCAGGATGAAGCAAGGCTCATTGGACGTCATAAAAAGCTGCTTACCGATTTGACCAGCCAGCGAGCATCCGTCAAACGCACTGAAGAACAACTACTGCGAACGCGCGAGTTTCTGCAATCACGCTTGAAGATCGACGATCAACTGCTGACTGATGATTTGTTTGGCGACACAGCAAAGACCCGAGCGGAAACCGTCAAGGAAGAGATCCAGAAAGCTCTGGACGAACTGTCACGAAAGTCCGGCTTTCAAGCGATCGAAGACGGGCTTGCCGAAAAGAAGAACAACGTAGTCCGCAAAGAACAACAGATCGCGGATCGACTGGCTGACCGACAGGTTGCCGAAGGTGAGCTGAAAACGTGTCAGACTGCTTCTGATGATTCGTTCGCTGCCACATTTGCTGACCTTGCCAACCCGTGTTCGCTGCCAATTGGCGATTGTCCATTGAAGGGGAAGAAAGCTCCCGGACAACGTGATCCCTTCCGGGACATGCAAGTGCTACAAAAGACGAACGATATTCGCAAACTCGATCAATTGCTGGCGGAACTGGATTCCCAACTGAATGATGTGACATTGGAACGGGACACACATCAGCTAGCCTATGACCGTAAAGCTCGCGAAGTCCGCTCCACACGCGGCCAGTTAGAAACAAAGCTCTGGTCAAACAATGCTCTGATTGAAGAAGCCAAAGCGTTTCGGAAGTCGCAACGGACACAGCAATCCGGCATCGAACAGCTCACAAAGCTCGAACGTCAAGTCGAAGACTCCCGAGCAGCTCACCACGCCGCACATGAGCAACTGGCTCGTAAGCAGCAACTGCTGAATGCTCACTTCAATCGCGTGTTGAAGACACTGATGGCAAATGAAATGCAAGGCCGCATCGAGATTGCCATGCGAGGTTTGCGATTGGAACTGGACGGCCGAGAATCAAACCCTGGCGAAGCTCTGGCATCGGAGACAGCGCTCAGCCTCGACTTAGCCTGTCTCAGTGCCAGCATCTGCGGACTCGGTCATCTGCCAAGGTTCATCATCCACGACAGCCCCAGAGAAGCTGACCTGGAATCCCACATCTATGCACGACTTTTTGAGTTCATCATGAAGCTGGAACTGTCATTCGGTGATCGCCAGCCGTCCTTCCAATACATTGTCACAACAACGACGCCACCACCGCCAGAGTTGTCGCAAAGCCCTTTCCTCTTATTATCGCTGGATGCACGCACCGAGGACGGATTGCTACTTCGCACACGCTTTTAAGAACATTCTGCATGACGGACACAATACCAATCCCTTTAGACTCCCAATCAATGGACAATCAGCGACCGACACCAGCTGCTCCAGAACTTCATACTTTGCTTTGGCGGTACATGCCCGGCGAGTACTTTGAAAAGATGCTTGATCACTTCAAAGACCACAACTTGTGGTGGAAACCGCATGATGACCGGAAAACCTATTGCACCGAGCCGGGGCAGTTGTGGTTCTCGTATCCAAGTGCGTTTGAGGATCACTACGAAGGCACTTTTCCAGAGTGGAACAGAGATCCAGAAAAATACTGGGAACACTTGGCCAAGGAAGAATCACTTACACCGGAGGAAGTTGCGAGACGCAGAGCCATGATTAAACCCTCCGAGGCTGAAACCATTCGCAACAACATTTTGAATGCGGCTCAGCTCACAGGTGTCTCTTGCTGGACCACAAAATCTGCTGCTGGCGAGGGCTTATGGGACCTCGTCGAAGGTGGCGACTGCGTTGCAATACGAACAACGTGCGGCGGGATTTTAGATTCCCTTGCGCATGCTCATTGCTCTCCGAGAAAAATGGCAAAGCTATCCTGCAGTCATGTCGCGTATATCAATCACAGGGAGTATTTCATCAAACACGACGGCAGCAGAATTCTACTCGCGCTCATGCAAACGAAGTATACTAACGAATCGGAGGTCCGATTCTTTGCCGGTTCACATTTCATGGCATCGCTCCCGACGCATTTAACCTTTCCTGGTCTGATTTCCGGAGAGAATGCTTCATCATCTAAAGAGGCCATTTTTACGGCATTTGTTCAACATCAAATGTCGCTCTCAGCAAAATACGATCGCTTGCTCACGGAAAAAGCTGGCAGCGAGGGATTCTACCTGCCGAGCAAGCTGGACTTGATTTTACACGAAGTTGTTTTTGGTTCCGGCTGTTCGTCACAGTTCAGGAGCGAGATCGAGCAGGCTTTGCAGCAACTGGGATTGCACAATGTCGTTCTCAGCGAGCGGCGCAAATGAGCGGTATCTGTTTTATCCGTCCTCAGCCACAGCAGTGTCGATGCGACACAACAACATATGGCCTCCCGACGTTGCATGCCTCACTGCTTTTCACAACTATGTTCCGAATCATTCGAAAGCTGACATATGGAGAGTAATCCGCCATCGCCGGTCGATTCCAGCCAAACCGAT
>JBDNHX010000547.1:0-3077 GCA_041688565.1 Planctomycetaceae bacterium | reverse complement strand
GTGGCATGCCCCGCAACCGCGAGACAAGAACAGCTCACGGCCTTTCTGCAGGAGCGGCTCATCCTGCTTTGACACCGGTTGTCGCTGATGTTCCAGCCATGCATCGAATTCCGGTCGTTCCATCACGATAACATCAAAGTTCATGTGAGCGTGAGCTTCGCCGCAGTATTCGGCACAGGCACCGCGGAACGTTCCTGTTCGAGTCGGCGTGAGCGTCAGTCGTGTCGTCCGTCCCGGAATCATGTCGATCTTGCCACCCAGCGAAGGAATCCAGAACGCGTGAATCACGTCTTCCGATTGCAGCAGGAATTGCACCGGTTCACCGACGGGCAGGCGAATCTCATTGGCCAGTTCGGCGGCTTCATTGGTCTCGTCACCGGGATAGCGGACTCGCCACCACCACTGCAAACCATTGACTTCAATCTGCAGACTGCCTTCCGGAGCAGGGGCGACCAACTGTGGCAGTAACTGCAGCCCGAACACCAGCAGCGTCGTCAGCACGACAGTGGGAAAAACAACGCCGCCGCCGATGATAAAGCGAGCAGTACGACGAGGATCATGTCGCTCGGGATCAACCCAGATGGCATAGACCGCGAGCACCACCATGACCAGCCAGATGATGATCGCGCCACCAACCATCCACCAGAACAACTCTGCGATCTGCGCGGCTTCCCGTCCGGCAGGATCAAGTGTCGACTGAGCGCCAGTGCAGCCAGCGATCGTGGGCAGCGTGGCAGCAGCGGTCAATTTCTGAAGGCGGCGATTCATGGGTCTGGATAAAGCGATTGGCTGCACCAGGACCTCCACCGGCCAGCAAAAGCGGCAGCAGGCCGACGACGATCGCAAGGCTGGACGCCTTGTGTGACCCGGAAACGGCGCAGGATGTTGCGATTCCGAGCCGTTGCCGAGATGTCTGCAGGGCGAGTTGCAATCGCTTGCTCGATAGTCGCATTCAAAAATAAGCATTCTCCAGAACAAGAATGGATGAATCACTGTCCTCCGGGAGCGAATTCCATGCCATCCTCAGACAGTCGAATTCGACTCGCGTTGAGCACGATTTGTGGCGACGGCCGCGTCACCCGGTATCGATTGCGGTGGCTCAGCGCTCGCAGTGGTCGCCGGTCAACCGGTGTAAGATAAGAAGAATGGCCGTGCAGACCAAGCATCTCGTCGGGAACTTCCGGAATTCAGAATGGCACACCGCTTGCATTGTTAAGATTGTCCTGACTTCAGCGAAAGGCGCAGCAACAAAATGCAGGGGGGAATCTTATGTCGGCTCAACGCGAAGACACTCATAGTCTGCTGGTTGGATACTTATGCTGGATCTTCGGCTTCATGGGAGCTCACCGCTTCTATTTCGGCAAACAGATTTCCGGCACCATTTGGTTTTTCACGCTGGGGCTGCTCGGTATCGGATGGATTGTCGACCTGGTGCTGATCCCGTCAATGCATGCCCAAGCCGAACGTCGTTACGCCGCTGGCGAATTCGACTACACCATCGCGTGGCTGTTGCTGACGTTCCTTGGCATGTTTGGAATCCATCGCCTTTACATGGGAAAATGGATAAGCGGACTGATTTTTTTCGCGACCGGTGGTCTATTTTTAATGGGCTGGCTATACGACCTCTGGACGCTGAACGGACAGGTCAGCGCACAAAATCAGAAGGTGTCGCACCGTCAGCACGACAACATGCTGCTGGCGTAGAACCAAATTGGACGGAGCTGGAGACGCGACATTTGGGCAGAGTGATAAATTTGCCACACGAACACCCGGAACTTTGTCACTTCATTGCCTCGCCCACCTCGCTGAGCCGGGTACTTGGCCTGGGGGCTCCACTTCCCCGATCATACGCAGGATTTCTACATAGTCAGCGTCCCCCACTCGCTTGCGACTGAGGTGTTTTATTTCGTCACTTTTGGGATCGGCCTGCGAGACGCATTCCAGGCCGCTCGATGCCGGAAATGATGAATTCAATCAATCATCTTGTCTTTCAAGGGAATCCGGGCTAAAGTCTCGACGTGTTTTTAGGATTTGTTTTGTGCGCGTGACGATCATAATTCTGGCAATTATCCAACTGATGCTCCGAGGAGCTGCAGTTCCGCATTGCCACGCGCATGAAAGTTTGCCGTCTGAGGCAGGCCATGGGGAACGGCCTCACATTCACTTGACTGTCCAGTCGCATTCTTCTGATCACAATGCTGACAAGCATGGCCATTCCCACCGGCATGTTAATCATGCTGAATTGCCATCGCCGACTACTCCATCGCCGGATCATGACCAGAGCGTACTCTACGTTGGTTGTGATGTACTGACCGCTGCTGTTGAACGCCTCAAATTGCCTGCTGCCGACGGCGATTCAATGATCGATTCAGATTTTGATCGTGTAGCTGATTCGGTCCTCCCGCAGTTTGTCGCGTGCAGCAAAACCAGGCCGCCGGAACGCAGCATTTTTCCGCCATTGCTCGTTCTGCCGCACATGCTGCGCCTTTGAAACGGCAAATTCCACTCGTTTCGTCCTCGCTGCCGCCGACGGCCGCTTCTTGCAGGACGATTTCCAAATTTGAGTGCAGCCCGAAGTGCCCGCGTGTTGTCGGCATTTCCATTGGCTGACCCTCTGGCTCCAGCGATTCTGGTGATCTATGTCTCGTCCGCCCCGTTTGCTTCGATGGGTCGTGTTGTTTCTTGTGCTGGTTGGCATTGGTGGGTTTGGGTTCCGATACCAGGATCTCCTGAAATCGATGTTTCGCGTATCAGCACCCGTGGCCTCGACCGAGAAGGCGAGTCCGCCGCCGATTCAGGAACCCAAAGTGCTGAAGCTCAGTCCGCAGGCTCGTCAGAATTTGAAACTGGTTTCGAAGCCAGTCAAGCCGCAGTCCTTCTGGCGCAAGATTCTTGTTCCAGGAGAAGTCGTCGATCGTCCCGGGTTGTCTGATCGAGGAGTCACCTCGCCCGCCGTTGGTGTTGTGACTCAGGTCCACGCATTTCCCGGTGACACAGTCCGGCCCGGCGACCGTTTATTTACGCTGCGACTGATCAGTGAATACCTGCAGAACACGCAGTCGGAATTGTTCCGAGCC
>JBDNHX010000546.1:0-17733 GCA_041688565.1 Planctomycetaceae bacterium | reverse complement strand
CTTCAACAATGGCGCCGTGGGCGCCGTGTCAGCAGCGACCGCGACGTCACTGACGGTGACGTTCAGCACAGTTCCAACAACGGGCAACCTGACCGCCATTGTGACCACGAACGGTCTGACCAGCGGTTCTGCCGTGCAGGTAGCCGCAGTCAATCCAATCGTGACCAGCAGCACCGCAAGTGTGGCGGCAAATGCGTCCTCAATGACCATCGCCGGATTTGGGTTTGATGGCACAACTCCTGGCAACAATTCCGTGCAGTTTAATAATGGCGCGGTCGGCACTGTCACTGCTGCGACAGCGACACAACTGACTATCAGTCTCACAACCAAACCAAGCACTGCAGGAAGTCTGACAGCGATTGTCACAACCAGCGGAAAAAGCAGTGGAACCGCAGTCCAGGTTGCCTCCATCACGCCAGTGGTGACCAGCAATACCAGCGGTCTGGCTGCCAACGCGAACACATTGACCATCAACGGTTTTGGTTTCGATCCAATCGCATCAAGCAACACGGTTGTTCTGAACAACAGCGCGATCGGCACTGTGACCTCAGCAACAACGACGACTTTGACCGTCACATTCACCACTAAGCCAGCAACCGCCGGAAGCATCACGGCGATCGTGACCACCAACAGTTTGAACAGCGGGACGGCCGTGCAGGCCGCGACTGTCACTCCGGTTGTTACCAGCAGCACGGCGAATCTTGCGGCCAATGCCGCGACCATGATCATCAGCGGTTTTGGATTCGATCCTACAGCCGGCAACAATTTGGTGACGCTCAACAACGGAGCCGTCGGGACTGTCACTGCTGCGACCACGACATCTCTGACGGTCACATTTTCGACAAGGCCGACCAAAGCCGGTGTACAGACGGTGATCGTCACTACGAACAGTCAGACCAGCGGTTCGGCCATGCAGGTGGCGTCCGTCGTTCCTGTGGTCCTGGCAAACGCGGGAAATATTCTGCCTGTCACTGGCACCACGCTGACAATCATCGGCCATGGCTTCGACACAACGATCGCGAATAACACCGTCGCATTCAACAACGGAGCTGTCGGTGCCGTCACTGCCGCAACAGCGACAACGCTGACAGTCACCCTGTCTGTCCGGCCATCGACGGTCGGTAACCTGTCGGCCCTTGTAACCACCAACAGTCTGACCAGCGGCAGTTTCATCCGGATTGGAACTGTCCGGCCAGTCGTAACCGTCAGCACGGCAGGTCTTGCGGCGAACGCGTCATCCATCACGATTACGGGTGCTGGCTTCAATCCGACACCGTCGCTTAACACCGTGGTGTTCACTAACGGGGCGATCGGGACCGTTAGCGCAGCGACGACAACATCATTAACAGTCACGCTGACGACGAAGCCTTCGAAGGCCGGTAAACTGACAGCGGTCGTGACCACCAGCAGCGTTGGCAGCGGCGTGGCAGTTCAGGTTGCAAACGTGTTACCAGTTCTGACAAGCAATTCGGCTGCCATGGCTGGCAATGCAACCACGCTAATCATCTCCGGCTTCGGTTTTGATCCGGTGCCAAGCAAGAACATTGTGACGTTCGTTAACGGAGCCATCGGGGTTGTCTCGGCTGCCACGGCGACATCGCTGACCGTGACGCTGACGACGCCACCAACAGCTGCGGGCGTGATGACCGCATCGGTCCAGTCAAATTCTGTTGCCGGCAGTTCCGGAGTTCCGGTCGCTTCCGTTTTTCCTGGTGTCATTTCCAACGCGTCATTGCGACTCGCGGCAAACGCCTCCAGCATCACCATCAACGGTTATGGGTTTGATTCGGTCGCAGCCAACAACACTGTCACCTTCAATAATGGAGCAATCGGGACTGTTTCGGCGGCGACTGCAACCGCTCTTACGGTCAACCTTTCCACGCCTCCCACCGCAGCAGGAATTCTCACGGCAGTTGTCAGGACGAACACTCTCAGCAACGGAACCGCTGTGCAGGTGGCCTCGGTGAATCCGGTTGTGACCAGCAATTCATCCAGTCTGGCCGCCGACGCAACAACGCTGACCATCAACGGATTTGGCTTTGATACAAATGCGGCCAGCAATACGGTGGCCTTCGATAACGGGGCCGTGGGCACTGTGACCGCTGCAACAGCAACATCGCTGACCATCAGCTTCACAACGAAACCCGTCACTGCCGATCCGTTGAACGTCGTCGTTACAAGCAACGGCGTCAACAGCGGAGCTCAGATTCAGGTCGCCACGGTGATTCCTGTAGTCACAAGCACGACCGTTCGAGTCGACAGTGATGCGACAACGGTGACCATCAGCGGTTTTGGGTTCGATCCGGCAGTCGGAAATAACATTGTGACGCTGAATCGTTCGGCGATCGGCACAGTGACAGCCGCTTCGGCAACGTCGCTCACTGTGACCTACACAACGAATCCGGAAGATGCAGGCCCGCTGACCGCTGTTGTCAGCGTAAATTCAAACTCAAACGGTTCGGCAGTTCCGATTGCCAACATCGTCCCGATCGTGCAGTCGAACGCACCGAACATGCTGGCTGCCAACGCCACTACATTGACGATCAATGGCATCGGCTTCGACACCACGGCTGTCAATAACACCGTAGTCTTCAACAACGGTGCGGTAGGAACAGTGTCTTCGGCCACGGAAACCATCCTGACCATTACGCTGTCCTCAAGACCAACGACTGCCGGAAGCTTGGCGGCTATTGTGACAACCAACACTGTCAACAGCGGAACTGCGGTGCAAGTGGCCACGGTGGTCCCAGTCGTCACAAACACCGGTACCAACCTTGCGTCCAACGCGACGACTCTTACCATTAACGGCTTCGGCTTCGATCCGATCGCGGCCAACAACACCGTGGTCTTTGACAACGGGGCCGTGGGAACCGTCACAACGGCGACCGCAACCACGCTTACGATGACCCTTTCGACATCGCCAGCGACAGCCGGCAATCTGACTGCCATCGTGACGACAAGCACTCTTGGCAGTGGTGCGGCGATTCGAGTCGCCACCGTGATCCCGGTTGTCACAGTCAGAACAACCAGTCTCGCAGCCAACGCAGCAACACTGGTAATCAACGGGTTCGGCTTCGATACCACGGCAGGCAACAATCTGGTGACGTTCAACAACGGAGCCGTTGGTGACGTAACATCCGCAACAGCGACTTCGATTACTGTGACGTTTTCCACGAGACCGGGCACTGCGGGTGGCCTGACAGCCACTGTGTCGACAGGCGGAGTGAGCGGTGGAACGGCAGTCCAGGTGGCTCGAGTCACTCCGGTGATCACAAGCAGCACTGCAAGTCTGGCTGCAAATGTCACGACGTTGACGATCAACGGATTTGGATTCGATCCGATCGCCGCCAATAATTCGGTGGTACTTGACGGTGGAGCAGTGGGCACAGTGACTTCGGCAACGAAGACTTCCCTCAGCGTGACTTTGTCAACGATTCCAACCGCCGCCAGCGTTGTCAGCGCGGTTGTGACAACAAATAGTTTGACCAGCGGTTCGGCTGCTCAGATCGCGATTTTCACGCCCGTTGTCACCAGTGCCACAACCAGTCTGGCGGCTGATCAGTCAAGCGTCACGATCAACGGCTTTGGCTTTGATGTTACGCCGGGAAACAATCTGGTCACATTTGACAATGGAGCAGTCGGCACCGTCACGACGGCCACTGCAAATGTTCTGACCGTGACCCTCTCGACAAAGCCAGCCACAGCTGGCGAACTGAACGTGGTCGTCACTACGAACAGCATCAGCAGCGGCGCAGAAATTCAGGTTGCAACAATCACGCCAGTGGTTACAAGCAGCACAGCAACGCTGGCCGCGAACGCCGCAACAGTGATCATCAACGGTTTCGGATTTGATCCGACGGAAATCAACAACACGGTGCAGCTGAACATCGGAGCCATTGGTACTGTGACTGCGGCAACCACGACATCTCTGACGGTCACCTTCGCATTCAAGCCGACGACGTCCGGAAGCCTGACAGCCATTGTTTCGACGAATGGTTCGAACAGTGGTTCTGCAATGCAGGTGGCCAGCGTAAGGCCGGTCGTTACCAGCCGCACGACTGCCCTGGCGGCCAATGCGTCGACGGTGATCCTCAACGGCGTCGGATTTTCCACAACCGCCAGCCAGAATCTTGTGGTCTTCAACAACGGAGCCATTGGCTCTGTCACGTCTGCAACATCGACTTGGTTACGGGTGACATTCTCGATCAAGCCGAAGACTGCAGGCAGCCTGACAGCGATCATGGTCTCGAACGGAGTCAGCAGCGGTACGGCAGTGCAGGTCGCGACTGTGGCACCGGTGGTCACGATCAGCACCGTCAATCTGGCCGCGAATGCAACAACATTCACAATCGCTGGGTTCGGATTTGATCCGATCGCCAACCGCAATACTGTGGTGCTGAGCAACGGAGCTGTCGGCACCGTGTCCGCCGCGACAACAACCTCACTCACGATTACGCTGTCAACGCGGCCGACGGCAGCCGGGCTGCTGACAGCCATCGTGACGACGAACAGCAACAGCAGCAGTGCGGCGATTCAGGTCGCGGCGGTGATTCCGACTGTCACCAGCAGTGTGACAAATCTGCTGGCCAATGCGAGTTCCGTGGTCATCAACGGTTTCGGCTTTGATCCAACGGCCGCCAACAACACCGTCGTCTTCAACAACGGTGCCGTAGGCACAGTGACAACCGCGACAAGCACAGTTCTGACCGTAACGCTGTCTGAGCTTCCGACAACAGCCGGCAGTCTGACGGCTATTGTGACAACCAACTTAGCGTCCAGTGGTTCGGCCATTCAGGTCGCCAGGGTTGTGCCTGTCGTCGCCAGCAGCACTACAGGTCTCGGTATCAGTGCCGGGACGATCACTCTCAACGGGTTCGGCTTCTCTTCAACGGCTGCTCAGAACACAGTGGTATTCAACAACGGAGCCATTGGAACAGTGACCGCGGCGACTCCAACGGCCCTCACCGTCACGTTCTCCACGAAGCCAACGACGTTGGGAAGCCTGACAGCCATCGTCACCACGAGCACTCTGGTAAGTGGCTCCGCAGTTCAGGTCGCAACCGTCATTCCTGTAGTAACTCTGAATGCGACCATCGCACCGATCGATGCGACGACCATCATCATCAGTGGGACAGGCTTCAGCGCGGTTGCCGCCAACAACACGGTTGTCTTCAACAATGGAGCGATCGGTTCCGTCACCGCAGCCACCGTGACATCACTCACGGTGACGTTTTCAACCAAACCGACGACTGTTGGCGATCTGACGGCTGTCGTCACAAGCAGTGGATTCTCGAGTGGAACGGCGGTCCAGACGGCCACCGTGCGACCGGTGCTGACATTGAATACGGCGAATCTTGGGGCCAATGCGTCGACTGTTGTTATCAGCGGTTTTGGATTCGACACAACGGCCGCCAATAATACCGTCGTGTTCGACATCGGGGCCGTTGGGACTGTGACGTCCGCGACAGCTACGACGTTGACTGTCACGCTTTCCACGAGACCGGCAGCTGTCGGTGTTCTGACGGCCATCGTCACGACAAACAGTGTGACCAGTGGTGGGGCCCTTCAGGTGGCCAGAGTGATTCCTTTCGTGAACACCAGTGTTGTGAGTCTGGCTGCAAATTCCAACACGGTCATTATTCGAGGCTTTGGGTTTAGTTCGGTGGCAGCCAACAACACTGTGGTCTTCAATAACGGTGCTGTGGGTGCCGTCACGACAGCGACTTCACGAGCACTGACAGTGACGTTTTCTGTGAAGCCAGGTGCGGCGGGCACTCTTACAGCGATCGTGACGACGAGTACTATTGCGAACAGTGCCGCCGTTCAGGTGTCAACCGTAATTCCAGTCGTCACCAGCAGCACGACCAGCATCGCTGCGAATGCGACGACGGTGACAATCAACGGATTTGGGTTCGATGCAACCGCGATCCGCAACACCGTTGTATTCAGCAACGGAGCTGTGGGGACTGTGAGTGTCGCGACACCGACTGTTTTGACGGTCACGTTCTCCACAAGACCAACCTCGGTCGGATATCTCACGGCGACTGTGACCACGAATTCCGTGAGTAGCGGAATTGCGACTCAGGTCGCCACCGTGACTCCTGCAGTTGTTGCCAATACGGCAAATCTCGTGGCTGGAAACACGACAATGACGATTACCGGCTTCGGATTTGATTCGGCGGCGAACAACAATACGGTCGCCTTCAACAACGGGGCGGTCGGCGTTGTGACAGCTGCGACATCGACGACGCTGAGTGTTTCCTTCGCGGCGTTGCCAAACCAGGCGGGTCCGTTGACGGCAGTTGTGACTACGAACGGTTTCAGCAGCGGGACTGCAATTCAGGTGGCCACAGCGAGTCCAGTGGTTACATCCGTCACATCCGACGTCTCTGCAAGTTCTTCCACATTGACGATCGACGGATCTCACTTCAGTTCGATCCCGGCAAACAATACCGTGGTGTTTGACAATGGAGCCGTCGGAGCTGTCACGTCCTCGACGTCAACGACTCTGACGGTGACCTTCTCCGTCAAACCGAAGACGGCAGGAAGTCTGACGGCCATTGTCACAACGAACGGTGTAGCGAGTGGCATCGCGGTGCAGGTGGCGACAATTACGCCAACTCTCACCACAAGCACTGCCAGCCTCGGCCTCAACGCGCTGACCGTGGTCATCGGAGGATTCGGTTTCAGCCCTACGGCGGCGAATAACACAGTTGTGTTCAACAATGGGGCGATTGGTACAGTGACCACAGCCACAGTGAACGTTCTGACCGTCACTTTCTCAACTCTGCCAGCTGCTCTAGGCAGTTTGACGGCTGTCGTGGCCACAAACAGCCTGACAAGCGGTGCTGCCGTGCAGATCGCAACTGTGGCACCGGTTGTCACAATCACCACAACAACAATGTTGGCGGATGCGACTACCGTGGTCATCACAGGTTTGGGTTTCAGCACCACAGCAGCCAACAACACTGTTGTCTTCAATAACGGAGCTATCGGTACCGTTTCCGCTGCGACTGCGACTTCGCTCACAGTGACTCTGTCCACGAAGCCAACTTCGGCTGGCCCGCTGACCGCTGTTGTTACGACCAACGGAGCAAGCAGCGGGGTGGCGATTCAGGTGGCGGCGGTGGCGCCAGTGGTGACCTCCAGCAGTGTGGATCTGTCGGCAACCGCGAACACGATCACGATCAGTGGTTTTGGATTTTCCACGATTGCGAATAAGAACACGGTGGTCTTCAGTAACGGTGCCGTTGGAACAGTAACAGCCGCGACTGCGACGACTCTGACGGTCACCTTCTCTGTCAAACCAAAGACGGCCGGTCCGATGACAGTCATAGTGACGAGCAACTTGATTGCAAGTGCAGCAGCCGTTCAGGTGGCGACCATCACACCTGTGGTCACCCTCCGCACAACCAGTCAGTTGATCACTGCGACTACGATGACGATCAATGGCTTCGGCTTTGATCTGACAGCTGCCAATAATACGGTGGTGTTCAGCAACGGAGCAGTGGGTACGGTGACGGCCTCGACCGCGACGACGCTGACGATTTCGTTCTCCATAAGGCCGCTCACCACGGGAGTTCTGACGGCGATTGTGACCACGAACCTGAAATCTAGCGGAGCGGCCATCCAGGTAGCTACGATTGCGTAGGTGTCGTAAGGGCTCTAACGAAAGTGGAAAAGGCACCCTCCCTGCGTCATTTCTCTGAGCATTTTTCGCAAGATACGGGAGCCAGTCTCAGTTTTGTCAGGCGTGGAATGTCAATCAATCGTCGAATCGAACTCTGGCCGAAATCCATTCTTGCAGTGGATTTCGCCAGAGAGTCTTTCGCTGAGGAGGAATGCTGATCGCTCGATCAATAAGTGTCTGATCGTTGCCTTTCGCTCCGCGAAAGAACGCTACTTTCGCGGAGCGAAAGGCGATAATTATTGCGCGAACGAGACTCAGTTGGTTACTGCACGTAGATGAATTCGCTGGAGGCGAGAATCACCTGGCACACGTTGCTCAATGCCTGCAGCTTTGCGTCCGCGGGACTTATGCCTCCTTCGGGGGGTGACGCAAGGGAGGCCTGCAGAAGGTTCATGTCGTCGGCAAGTTCCGTCGGTGAGGGATCTCGTCCGAGTGTCAGCAAGTACAGACGGCGAATTTTGGACTCGTCATCGGTTGCATCAGAGACTCGCCGTGCAAGATCGTCGGCCGCCTGAATAACGAAGTCGCTGTTCATCATCATCAGCGCCTGAGGAGCGACGGTCGTGGTGGACCGATCGCCGGTTGGAACCGCAGGGTCAGGAAAGTCGAGCAACTGAAACAGGTCGAAGACGTTGTTGCGAATCACCGGCAGATACAGTGATCTGCGGTTGCTGCGATAATCCGTCGTATCGATGGACGTGTGATCGAACAGGTAGCCGCGATTCTTCACTTTCAGCAGTGAGCCGCCCATGGTCTGATCCAGCGTTCCACTGACAAACAGCATCGCGTCACGCACCTCTTCGGCGGACAGGCGACGCATCGGAAAACGGCTCCACAAAAGATTGTCGGGATCACCGGCCAGCGAATCGGCAGAGGTAAGATTGCTCTGCTGATAGGTGCTGGAATTAAGAATCAGCCGATGAAAGGACTTCAACGACCATCCGTCGGTGATAAATCTCTGGGCCAGCCAGTCAAGCAACTCGGGGTGAGTTGGTTTTTCGCCAGGCAATCCGAAATTATCTGGAGAACGCACGAGTCCTTCGCCAAAGTGCCAGCGCCAGAATCGATTCACCAGGACTCGTGATGTCAGCGGATGCTGCGGACTGATGAGCCAGTTGGCTAGTTCAAGTCGACCGCTCTGGCCCGCGTTAAATTGTGGTTGCTTTGGGCCGAGCATCACCGGGGGCACATGGCGAGGGGCCACGTCTCCCAGTCGTGACGGATTGCCTCGCACGTGAATCGCCACGTCTTTGATTTCGTCTTCCATCACGCCCATGGCGGCCGGCAGTTCCGGAGCATTCTTTTCCAGTGCCGCCACTTCTTCCCGCAGCTTTGCCAGCTCTGTTTTTGTTTCCTCGGGATACAGCGACTCGGGCGATTCCGGAAGAGACTTCTCAATTCCCAGAGCTGCCTGAGCTGCCGCGTTTGCACTGGCCACGAGCGTCTCAACGGCTTGTTTCTTTGAACCGAGAGCCGCTTCATATTCCTTCTGCATGACCTCCGCCTCGGCCTTTTTCAGAGGGTGCTCATGCCACCGCGCGACCTTAGTGTAGGTCTCCATGGTTTTGGTGCTCTTGAAGATCCCGGCCAGCCCGTAGTAATCAGCCGTATCGATCGGATCAAACTTGTGATCATGGCACCGCGCACATCCGAACGTCATGCCAAGGAAGACGCGACCGAAGGTGTCGATCTGCTCATCAACGATGTCCATTCGCATTTTTGGCATGTTGACTTCAGCCAGAACCTTTGGACCGATCGAAAGAAAACCGGTCGCAACCAGAAACTCCTCACGCTCGTCGTCGCTTTTTGTTTCCAGCAGATCGCCAGCCAGCTGTTCTTTGATAAAACGGTCAAATGTCTTGTCAGTGTTGCAGGATTTCACCACGTAGTCGCGGTATCTCCAGGCATTTCCGAAGGCCACGTTTTCGTCCAGTCCATTTGAATCGGCATACCGAGCCACATCCAGCCAGTGCCGCCCCCATCGTTCCCCATAGGCCGGCGATTCCAGCAGGCGATCGACCAGCTTTAAATACGCATCAACGCTTTCATCGCCGAGAAACGCTGCAGTCTGCTCGGGCGTCGGCGGAAGTCCGGTCAGATCAAATGTCACGCGGCGGATCAACGTTCGCTTATCCGCCTGGGCGGCCGGGACCAGATTCTTTGAGGCCAGCGCCGCGAGGATGAATCGATCAATGTCATTCCGTACCCAAGCGGCAGACGGATGATTTTCGACGTTTGGCGCTGACACATTTGCAGGGGCCCGAAAAGCCCAGTGGTCAGGATCTCGTCGGCGAGTCACGGGCGGTGACGCTTCCGGGAATGGGATTCCTTCGTTGATCCAGTCGGTCAGCAGGAGAATCTGGGGTTCACTCAGTTTTTCATCCTGCGGCATCTTCAGGTTTTCGTCGACGTGACGCACTGCGAGAATCAGCAGGCTGACATCAGCCTCGCCGGGGACAGCCGCTGGTCCGGAATCACCGCCCTCAAGAATCGCGGTCCGCGAATCAAGGCGCAGTCCGGCCCATTGCTTTGTGGGTCCGTGACACTTCAGGCAATGCTCGTGAAGCAGCGGGCGAATCATCGTTTCAAAATGGCGAGACTGTTCTGCGGAAACCGTTGGCTGCTGTGGCACCAAAGGAGCCGCTGCAGTTTCGTCCAGCAGGAACCCGATCAGCAGGAATGCAATCATCTCATCGCCCTTTTGCTCTTCTGCCCTATTGAACCGACGGTGGCAAAGGACAAACTAACAACGCGGCGCGGCGAGAACAACTCAGGTTTCTACCCTGCAGACGCATGTTCTCGATCATTGTCGTGTCTTCAGGCCATGAGCATCGCTCAAGAACACGAACACTGTCCAGATGTTCGGCCCTCGAACGCGGGCAAAATCTGCGGAACCGAGGAAGACGGCTGCCTGCGGCACTCCTCAGCGATGTTTGATGTAGCTACACTCAGAGAATGTTCACAAGTGGCGGTGTGACAGATGCGAGGGCCGCTCAGTCCTTTTACGCGTTCTGATCAGACTCGCTGCAGACCGCGAAGAATGTTATTCAAGATTCGATTGCCGTCCCCATACCACTCCCGGCTTTTTTTAATTGTCCAAAGGCTGTCATGAAGGGCCCGACTCTCCGATACGATCTTCGCGTCCGGCGAATCTTCCACTGCGACGCCTGCGGCCGAGAAACTCCGACTCCGGCAAAGACAACCAGTCATACTTGTCCGTGCAGTGATCCGCCGCGGTTTATGCGTCCGCTGGAACGACCTCGGACAACATCTCCTGACGTGAGTGCCTTCATCAGTCCTGCTGAACCTGAAGACACGATCGAAGAAGAAATCTCTGACGAAAACTACGTGCCGTACATTCCCGTGCTGCCACCTCGTCCCGAGCGATACCCCAGCCGACGTAAGCTGTCTGACGAGATTGACAAGTTTCAGCCGCCCGAATTTGGTGCGGGTGTCGATGCGGTTGACAGCGGCCCACGGGATGGAATGGCCGAAGACGAGGCCCGACCGGGATCTGCAACTGGCGGACCGCAGCGAAATCCTTCGGCTCGTGCTGGCCAGCCGCGAACTGAGCAGCGATCCAACCGCGGCGGGCAACAGGACCGTGGTGGCAACAGTGCCGGTGGTGGCAACACGGGCAGTGCTCGTTCAGGTGAGAACCGCGATCAGCGAGGACCACGTGACCGTGAACCGCGGGCTGAAGGCAATCAAGACCGCGGGAACAGAGACGGCGGCGAACGAGGACGTCCGGGAAATCCCGACGCTTCGCGGCGTGATCGCCCGAGTGGTCGGCGCGAGCGGGGACGTGGCCCATCCGGGGATGCTCAGCGAAAGAATGGACCTGATCGCTCTCTCAATCCCGACAACGCTGCCGCTGATCAGCGCGAGCCCGCCGCAGGTGCCCAGCCGGTTGTCCGCTCGACAGAAGGAACAGCCGCAACAGGTTCGCCGCCGGGTCGTCGTCGGTCACAGGGGCCGCGACACGAAAACAAGAACGCTCAAACCATTCCGATCGGCGAAACACTGGACGAATTTGGCACCGGGGCAGAAACTCGCGAACGGAATCAGACGCCGCTCAATGAACAGGTTCTGAATGATGGACCAAACGATGACGATGGCGATGATGAAGACGGCGCGAATCCTGAAGGAACATCCGGGCCAGCCGACGGCCGACCGCCTCGTCGTCGTGGCCGTCGTCGCGGAAGACGTCGTGGTCCCGGTGCAGGAACAACCCCCGACGCGGGGCCGCCGTCGGATACTCCCGGTTGATTTGAACGAGAGTTACGACATCCACAACGTTTGTTGATGCTTCTCAGGGCCTGAATGAAAATCGCAAGCGACACGATACGCCCGATTTTCCGATTGCGTCTCGAGTACTGCGTTGCGTTGAATTTTGATTGCAACGCATCTTGCTTCGCATCCCGCGAGTCCCTGTCACTGGAACCCGGCCCCATGGTGATGATTCCATGAAAAATGATCCGCCAATTGCAGAATCGTCGGACACTCCGCGGCCACGCTGGTTATTGCCGTTGCTGGTCAGTATTTCGGTCGGGCTCTTTTTGTTACCAACGCCGGCTGGCATGTCACCGACCGCGCATCGACTGGTCGCCGTCGCATCACTGATGGCCGGACTGTGGATGACTCAAGCCATCCCGCTTGCCGCAACCAGTCTTCTTCCCCTGGCCTTGTTTCCCCTGCTGGGAATTCAGTCGGCGAAGGAAACCAGCAAGGCGTTTGTGGAGGACAGTCTGTTTCTGTACATCGGCGGAATGCTGATCGCGCTGGGGATTGAACGATGGCAACTGCATCGCCGCATGGCGCTTCATATTGTGTCGCTGGTGGGAGTCAGCCCCAAGCGGATGGTGCTTGGTTTTTCGGTGGCCACGTTTTGCCTTTCGATGTGGATCAGCAACACAGCCACCACAATGCTGATGCTGCCGATTGGCCTGGCGATGCTGAAGATTCTTGATGAAGATGACGCGGGTTCAGAAACGTTGCGTTCAAAAAAACTGGCGGTGCCGTTGCTGCTGATGCTGGCCTACGCTGCGTCGCTGGGGGGAATGGCGACGTTGGTTGGCAGCCCGACAAACAGTCAGGCCCTCGGGATTTACCGTAAACAGCTGCCCGACGCTCCGGATATTTATTTTTCCAGCTGGCTGCTGAGCTGTGGGCCGATTGCAGTAGTCTATTTGTCCGTCGCCTGGTTCATGCTGACTCGAGGACTGCCTGCGAAATCGGAGCAGGACACTCATCTGCAGAAGGCCCTGCGCGATCGTCTTAAATCGCTCGGACGAATCACTCCGCCGGAGTTGCGAATGATGCTGATCTTTTTCATCACGGCCGTCCTGTGGATCACTCGGCAGCCGATTGTGATGGGCAATGTCACGCTGCTGCCCGGCTGGCTGGAGTCTTATGAAAAGCTGGCTCTGACATTGTCAGCTGCATTTGGAACGATCGACCCTGTGTTTCCCGCCAAACAGATGATCACGGATTCCACCGTGGCAATGTTGATGGCCGTGTTGCTGTTTTTTCTGCCGTCAGGAAAACGCGATTCTCATTCGCGGTCCATTCCGCTGATGGACTGGCACACGGCTAGTCGATTGCCGTGGGACATGATCCTGCTGTTCGGCGGCGGATTCGCACTCGCGTCAGGATTTGAATCCACTCAGCTGGCGACGTGGCTTGGCGCGTCGCTTCAGGGCCCTCTGCAAACAATGCCGCCGTGGCTGGTCGTGGCCGTCGTCTGCACGGTGTTGACTTTGACAACGGAATTAACCAGCAATGTCGCGACGATCAGTGCTGTCCTGCCGACTCTGCTGGCGATGGCCGAACCTCTGAACCTGGATCCCCGAATGCTTCTGGTGCCAGCCACTTTGGCGACCAGTGCTGGATTCATGATGCCCGTGGCAACTCCGCCGAATGCCGTTGTGTTCAGCACTGGGCGAATTCCGGCCGGCGAAATGGCCGCGCGCGGTCTGGTCCTCAGCCTGCTGGGAGTCCCCATCCTGACGATCGGAACTTATCTGCTGATTCGTCCCGTGATGGGAATTCAATAAACCTTCGGCGCGTTCCCGGCGACGCGCGGAATTCGCAGAGGCTTTCCAATGTCCAGACGATCGGGGCTGGACATTCGATCGCGGTTCGCGTCATAGATTTCCTGATACCGCGACTGAGCCCCCAGCATTTTCTGAGCGATCCCGGACAGCGTGTCGCCGTACTTGACGATGTACTCGTCAAACTCTTCAGGAATTTCGAAGTTTGGGGCGGTCTCAACAACCGGCTCCGCGGGCAATTTTTCTGGCTTCGATTCCACGGGTGCGATCAGAGGCGGCAGTTTGCGGCTTGGCGGTATGGGGCCAGCGGGGCTTAATATGGGGCCAGCCAATTCAGATTCATCGGAGGGAGAATCGACTTCTGCGGAATCCATGACGGTTCGAAATTTCTGAGGACCGGACTTCGAACGTTCTTCTCGTTCCGATACTGGCGGTGTCTTCGATGCACCGATGGGTGATGGCAATGATTTATTCCGTGCTCCCATGTTTTTGAGAACATCTTTTAGAGTCCACTGCTGCTCTTCAGCGATTTCTTCGGTTTCCTCTGAGACCGGCTTTTCGTCATTCAAATAGACAGCGACATCGCGTTCCCGCAGACGTTCGTTCAGTTCTCGCTCTCGACGGACCGTGGGCACGCTGGTATCCACCAGCGGCTCGTTACGAAAGAACAAGGCTGCGACGATCCCGATCAGCAGGATGCCCATGGCAAACCCGATTTTGCGGTCCGTATGCATGGCTGGTTCAGTACCGATCAGTCTGAAAAAACACTCCCCAAAACGCGCAGCGGCAATTTCTGCCGATCTTATTCTGCACTATCGATTTCGGGCTGCCCTGCCGCACGCTTGAGACTGAATCTGCGAATTCCGTATTCGCTGCCCAACATCGATCCAGTCGCAGCAGATGGAGCGATTCTGCAGCTTAGGATCGCTCGATCAATAAGTGCCCTATAGTCGCCTTTCGCTCCGCGAAAGAAGCGTTCTTTCGCGGATCGAAAGGCGACTATTATCTATCGGACAATCCTCAAGACGAGCGATGGGCCCGTTATTTCAGCACCGCGGCGGCTCGCGTCCGGACTGATTCCGAAGCATGCTGCAGCAGCGACTGGACGCTGGCTTCCTGGGCGATGTCGGCGGGCACGTCTTTTCTATTGAGCGCTTCCAACAGAGCCAGGCTGCGTGCTTCGTCGCGAGTCAATGCTTCGGCGGCCAGCTTGCGATTGGTGCCTGCCAGATACCCACAGGCTTTGATCAGCAAGCTGGCGACTTTTTCATCACGAACATCAGAAAGCCCACTGACGGCTCCCATCTGCAGCTCAGCATGGACATCCTTTTGCAGATATCGCTCCAGTTGAGCAAGTGCTCGTGGAGCCTCCAGCATCGAGACCATTCGCAGCGCGTCATAACGCGTGCCGGTGGGAACCGTTTCGTCGTCGGCCATTTTGGTCGACAGTTCAAGCGATCGCGTCCACGATTTCTTCAGCGCCTCGTCATCGCCGATGACTGCCGACAGTTCCTGAACCGGCCACTGCCCTGCGAGGCCGATTCCGTTGATCAGCCCACCGCCGATGACAACCGACTGCCAGTGCTGCAACGGCTGATCATCGTGAGGAAGCGAAACCGTGAGCACGCCTCGAATCAAATCGGGATCGCCACTTTTTCCAGCTGCAATTGCCACTCGCCAGATCCACGGGATGCGTCGATACTCTTCCTTGCTGCCGGGCTCTTCGGGCAACCCACCGGCCATCAGCGGAAGAATCTCGGCGGCATTCTTAAGTTTTGATGCGATCAGCTGTTCCCGATCCGCAGCGGGGTTCTGATCATCAATCAGCCATGCAGCAATCTCAGCCAGGGTTGTCGGTCCGGCCTTCGGTTTTGAATCCGCCACCATCCCGGTCGCCAGCGGAACGCCGCCGATTCTGACCAGATGCAGGGCTCGCAGATCGGCGATCGCTCCACGAGGTGCCGCGGCCGGCCGAATCACCAGTTCAGACGGTCCCGAACGAATCAGAGTCTTGCCAAGATAGCTGAGCTGATAGCGGCTCCACGCGCCACTCGACGGTACAACGCCTTTCAAGGACGGTTGACCGCCGTCAATCATGAACTCATTGCCCGCAGCTCCGGCGTCACACGACCACTCGGCCCAGACAGCGACTTCACGAGTCTCATCCGCGTTGAGACGCCAGCCGACCATGTCATCTTTTCCATGCCAGTAGCCAACATTCTGATAAGGTGTTTCAAAGGTGATGTCGCCACCAGAAATTTCTGCCTGGGCCGCCAGAAGTGCCACGTTACCTTTCCCAGAGACATGTACAACGGCCGGAGTATTTCCTTCAAGGGACTTTGTTGGCAAACGCTGAGTCCGCAGGAAGGCCCACAGATGGTTCACATCGTCCGTCGAGGCATTTTGTTCGAAGCCCTCGGGCATCAACGACTTTCCCGTGCTGCGGATTTGCTCCACTTCAGAACGAAGCACGGTCTCACGTTTTCCTTCCGCAGCCAGCAACGTCAGGCTCGACGCCGCTTCTTCGGAAATCAACCCTGTTACGCTGCGTCCATCATTCAATACGACAACGTACGCCTGGTACCGCGGATCAATGGCCTGATTGGGATCCAGCACTGCGATCAGCAAGGACTGGACCGGTTTTCCTGCATAGCCAGCGATATCCGGGCCAACGATATTGCCAAGTTCCTGCAGACGATGACAGCCGGCGCAGTGCTTCTGGAAAACCATGCGACCCTGCGCGGGATCGCCGTTCTCATGCAATGCCGTAGTGTAACGATCGATGGCTTCCTGACGGCCTGCCGTGGTTCGAGGAGTAAAGCATTGACCGGCAGCGAGACGAATGGATTCGTCCGTGTGATCCAGCAAAGCCTGCTGTTGAGGCAGTTCAAACTCGGCTGACGAAACCGTGCGGGCTTCAACAGCCGCCAGCAGTTTTGTTGTCCACGCCGATCGTGAAAGTAATAAGGAAATACTCTCTTTTCGAAGCCGAGGTTCACGCGAACTCCAGTCGGCCAGAATCAGTTCAGCGATCTGCTGGCTGCCATCTTTTCGAAGAGCGGCAATTGCGGCCAGCTGCAGTTCCGGAGGCGTGCGGGGCGTAAGCAACTGAGAAAGCAGCTCGGCCTGACTGTCCTTCAAAAACGCACCTTGTGCGAGCAACCCAACGGATTCGATGCGAAGATCCGGCGGAGCTTCTTCATTGACGGCGATCTCCGCTGCCAGTTGAATCGCAGGCTTCCAAAGCGACACGATCTCCTCACTATTAAACTGAAGTCCCGCGGAGGTTCTCTTTTGTGACGCTTCGATGAATCGGGCCAATCGAAGAAAATGCGTTGCATGTTTCGACGGCACGGCATCCGCCAGATCTTGCAGGATCTGGCGAAGTGACTGGGCGTCTCCCATGGTGGCGGCGTTCAGAAGCATTTTATCCATCGCCTCCGTTCCGCCTTCGCGTTTTTTTAACTCCTGAATCACGAGCCCGATATTTTCGGGGGTCAGTGAACTTTCCGCAGCGGACATCAAATGCGGATTGACCATTTCCGCTGCGAGAATTCCAGCGAGTGTTTTTGCGGCTGTCTCGGGCTTCATCAGGCCGGCCGAATACGCAACCTGCAGCCGCACCGTCATGTCGGTGTCGTCTGCCAGCTTTTCAACTTGAGCCGCCAGTTCGGGCGATTTCTGAAGTTCGGATTCAGTCACTCGGACTGCATGTCGTCGCACGTGAGCATCCGAATCCATCAGCACCTGGTTCAGCAGTTCAGCCGACAGCAGCTTCATGTTGGCCAGTGTCGACAGAGCCTGGATGCGAACTTCGGCGCGTTCACTTTGACTGGCCAGCTGCTGCAACATTGGCGCAGCCGACGATTCGTTTTGCCACTGCAGCAGCTGCTGAACAAGATCGCGTTGAGTCCCGTTGGGGGAATCCATTGCCGCAGCGAGCGATTCACCCTGCAGCTGGTCGAGTCGCACCATCGGCCGGGCCGTCTG
>JBDNHX010000013.1:0-22722 GCA_041688565.1 Planctomycetaceae bacterium | reverse complement strand
TCCCGGGAGGTCAGCGGAGTCGACAGCAGCGCCTCCAGAGTTTCCCGAGTCCGTTCGGACGAAATAATGGTGGATGCCTTCATGCCCAGAATCATGGTGGCAATGCCCCAGACCAGGGACAACAGAAATCGAAGACCGGAAAAACTGGAAGCCTGAGACACAGTTGCTGCGCTCAGGCAGATAAACAGGACCGGTCCTTCCAAAACGACAAGCACGCGAAACAGATAACGGGCTTTTCCGAGCGACTTCTTGGCCCGTTCGCGCCAGGCCACCGGATCAAACAGCGGCAAGGAATTGCAATCGCGAATCAACACAACGCCGCCTGTTGTCTGCTGGTTCAAATTGACAAAGAACGTGTCCACTCGCTTGAAGACTCGCAGCAGCACGGATGACGATGACACAAACGCCCGGCGAAACAGGAAGAATCGTGCAAGCAACAACAGGCCCCCGGCAAACATCATGGATGGCACTGATGCGGCCACAATCACAGACAGACGCACCAGCAGTCCGGAACCATTACCAGAAGCAGGTTCCGTCAGCAGAGCCGCCAGCTCTTGTTCTATCGCGCCCGGGTTTTGACGAATGCCAAAAACATCCCGTCCAAAAACAAACAACCAGACATCATAGGGAGTCAACACCGGAATGCGGGCGGCCAGCTGCATCACGGTTGACGATATGGCCAGCAAGCCCGCCAGAACGTACGAGCAGATAAAGGCGCTTGACGTCGTGGCGAACCAGGAACTGCAGAGCAATCCAAGACTGGCAAACAGAATACATTCGCAGATCAGCAGCCACAGCGTGCTGAGCAGCAGCGTAGTGTCAACGCCGCCCAGCGAATACAAAAAAGCCAGCACTGGAAACGTCAGCAGCAAAAACGAGAACATCGGGACCAGACGGCTGCCCAGCTTTTCCAGGATTATAGTCATGGGCGAAAGGCGAGTCACGAAGAGCGTTCCGAGCGTATTGCGTTCCTTTTCCAGCGTGATTGCTCCACAGATGAGCCCCGGCATCAGCAGCTGCACAGAATAAAACAGCAGGGGCACGATTGTCTGAAAGATCGTGCCGCCGATCCCATCAAATCTGACCGGCGCCCATCCGCCAGTTGACATGTTGAACTGGCGGCCCGCCGAATGGATGTTCATTTGCCGATAAAACGCGATCAACACGATCGTCAAAATTACGATTGCGCCAACGAAACGCACCACGTAGGTACGTCGCCGATTCGACAGCTCGATAAGTTCGCGTCGCAGCAGCGGAAGTTCGGGGATAAATCGCAGAATGCTCACGCGGTCCTGCCTTCCGTTAGTTTCATAAAGGCGGTTTCCATATCCATCGCCTCCGGCTGAAACATGGTCAGTCGGGCTTTCTCTTCCACCAGCGACTGGTGCAGGTCGGCAATTGAAAGCTGGTCCTCATGCAGTCGTATCTCCCAGCGATCCACCTGCTTGTCGACCGAGTCGACGCCGGGAATCTGCATCACGCGATCCAGAAGGTCGGCCGCAGGATTCTCAATTCGCACATGGACGATTCGCTTTAGCTGCAACTGGCGATAAATATCATTCACGGAACCCTGAGCCACCATCTTGCCCAATTCGATGATTCCGATTCGTGTACACAACTGACTGAGCTCTGAAAGAATGTGGCTGCTGATAAGAATTGTCTTACCCATTTCGCGCAGGGCCTTCAGCAGCTCCCGCATTTCAATGCGAGCTCGCGGATCAAGCCCGCTGGTGGGTTCGTCCAGCAGCAGCACCTGCGGATCATGCAGCAGCACGCGAGCCAGCGCCAGTCGCTGCTTCATGCCCCGCGACAATCCGTCCACTGGTGAATCCGCCTTGTGGGTCATATCGGTCAGTGTCAGTACATCGTCGATCGTTCCTTTGCGTCTGGAAATCGGCAACTTGTACGCCGCGGCGAAGAAGTGCAGGTACTCCAGAGCCGTGAGGTCTTCATACACTCCAAAAAAATCGGGGATAAAACCCATGATGTCGCGCACCTTCTGAGCCTGAGTCAACACGTCCAGACCGCAGACCAGCGCAAGACCACGAAACTTTGGCTGCAGCGTGGCAAGGACTCGAAAGGTGGAAGACTTTCCCGCTCCGTTAGGTCCGATGAATCCGAAAACTTCGCCCTGAGGAATGTCGAGCGAGATGCCTTTCACCGCATCAAACTTCCCATAGCTGACTCGCAGATCACGCACACAAATCGCCAGCGGCTTTGGCGACGAAACCGGCGATTTAGGTTGCTGAAGACTGGATTGAGGTGTCGACATGATGAAGCTCATTTCAAGGAACGACCCGCCCGCAGGTGGTCCGGTTTAAGGTTGCTGCAAATACAACTTTCTGAACACATGAAAGTTGTGCCCATCGGTCTGCATAATGGCCAGCCCCCATTGTGCGGGATCAGAAGGATCAACAAACGCCAGATCTTCAAGAGAACCGGCTCCCTGAGGTGACACCTGACTCACGATCTGAAAGAAACTCTGGTCGGTTGAATTGATCGTTGGCAAATAGCTAAGGAACCTTCCAATCGCTTCATCGCGGGACGACGGCGGAGTCATTGCGTTGGAATAGTAGTTGTTAAACAATCGTGGGATTGGTTCCCAGGTACGTGATCCGCCGACAACAGTCAGTGCCTGGTCATTGTGGTAAATCACGGCCACCGTTCTGAGCCCCGTGGACCTGGCGTTACTGACCAGACTTGCTGCCAGCCTGCGGTTGCCTTCCTCCGTGTTGATGAGCGAAAAATCGTCCCAGTCGATAGGAGGCAATTTCACAGGTTCAGGTTCAAGACACAGTGTTCTCAACGAGACCGGCGACCACTGGCTGACTTGCTGCGTAATCGAAAACTTCTGCGGAAAATGTCCCGTGTAACTTAACGGAGCATCCGCCGGCCGCCCTTGCCCTCCGCTGTACATGCCCTGCCAGTCAGCGGCCGTGAACGAATCTTCCGCCTGCACCACAAGCTGTGCAGTATGCTCTGTTTTGATATCAGACTGAGCACCCATAAACATAGTTTCAAGAACCGTCTCCCGCGCTGCGATGCCGCCCTCCACAAGATCTGTAATAACCAGCCGGCCACCAGTGTCGTCGCTGCCCATGTAGCGATGGGCGACCGCAATCGTGATCAAGGTGAAGATCAGAGTAACCAGCGGGAAAAGCAGCCAGGTCAATTTCCGAAGACGGAGCCAGCCCAGCACAAAATAATCGACTGGACCAATCGTCAGCACATACCCCGCAAGGATCAGCCCAATCACATGGGCGGGCACCATCTCGGCATCAGCCGGAAGCAGCAGTTGTTCGGCATAAGCCAGCAGCGGTTCCGTTTTGGGGCTCAGCCGATGATCGATTCCAAACATCGCTTTGAGCTGCGGCAGGTCGATGTACATGCGGCCGTTGATTTCGTGACCACCATAGAACGCATACTGCCCGCTGTCCGATTTGACGACATAAATTCCGCGTTCATCTTCCTGCGCCTCAATACCTCTCCGTTGCAGCTCACGAATCGCACCCACGCCCAGCCAGTCTTCGCCGCGCCACACGGGCTGATCTTTCCGCACCTTCCAGAAAAACGCGACTATTCGTCCCATTTCTTCAGGGCTTAGCCGCTGCTCAAGATCCTCAACGGCTGGCAACAGAATAGCTCGCCCCAGTCCAAAGTGGCTCATTCGCACTCCGTCAGCCTTGTCATCAATCACCAGCAACTGACCTTCGTCATCCAAGGTCAGTTGAGCTCCCTTGTCGCGGCTTTGCTCAGCAGGTGGTTCGCCGCTGGGCTCAATAGTTTGCTCAGCATTCTGCATCAGCGTACGAAGGAACTCCAGATGTTGCGGCTTCAGACGCGAATCGGGAACAATACAAACGCTGCCTCCAGCTCGCACCCATTTTGTAAGACCACTGAGCTGTTCCGCGTTGAGCTTGCCGAGCGCTCCGTCACACAAAAGCACGGCGTCAAAGGCGCAATAAGACAGCGGATCTTCCGGCAGATCACGGGCCGCCCACTGACCGGGAAAATGGATGATCGTGCGCCCGATCTTTTCCACCTGCGAACCAGTGGCCGACAGATTGTTTGAAGCTTCGGCTCGACCTTCCAGCTCTGCATAAAGCGGGTTGTAATTGTCGAGCGACAACGCGGCTTCGAGGAATCTGCGATTGCTGTTCCCGGACGACGCCTGTGGATCGGCCGAACACGAACACAGCAGCACGCCTCGCTCCAAAGGACTGGTCGTCAGCAGATCATGAGCTTCCGGTGGATTGGGTCGATCCGGAATCGAACTCAGCGGGATACGGCCATCTTTCGTAATGAACCAGGCTTCAATAGCCCAGTTTTGAGTCACCCCGGTTCGCAGCGGAGGCAGCACGACGTTGAACTCATAGTCTCGCCCAGCCAGCACGATTCCCTCGTGACGAACCGTGGCCATCAGGTCATCGCGCGAATACACATCCAGCCCGTCATAAATGGATAGCTCCAGATCGCCTTCCAGAATCTGCGGATCGTTGTACTCGACGCGGATACGAACCGGCAACGGTCCGGAGGAGCGATTGCGAATCGACATCAGCTCCATCTTCAGACGAACCCGAGGTTTATCCTTCGCTTCCGCAACTGTCCCCATCAAAGCAAGAAGAACGACTGCCACAAAGCACAATACAAGCGGCCGCAGACAGACAATAAAACGAGTCCACACCAGGCCCGTGGCTGAGTGAAAATTCTGCCACGTCCGAAGCCCGCGAATGCTGGCTCCGACGCCACGCGAAACATCCGTTCGCGAAGTCTCCGGTTCAGCCCTATGTTCGGACGGGCATTCAGAAACAGTTTCATTCGCCGATTCATTCGCCATCTGCCGACCATTGCTGTGCCGTTTCATACCGCTGCTCCTCGTGCTCGCTGGAAGTACCACCATTCGAACAGCATGACGCAGAACGCAAACAGGGCCAGAATCCACCACAGCGGCCGGTCAGAATCAATTTTGTCTGTTTGCTCGGCCGCCACAGTCAGCTCGGTGAACCGCAGTTCTTCCACCGAGGTTAAAGACGTTTCCGTGGTATTCAACAGGCCTGTGCCCACAGACGTGACGATGTCATTGCCTTCCATCACGTCGTATCGCCCGACTTTAGGGGCCGGAATTCCGGTGAGTGTTCCGGAGGCCGTGGACGTAACGGGAATCTGCTGACCATCAGGCGATCGAACCGTATATGAACGATCGGCATCCACCGAAATTGCCGGAAGAACACCCGTCGACGCAGCGGAAACTTCTGACAGGGAAGCCTGTTTTAATGCCGATTCCACAGCATTCGCAGCCACAATCGGAAATCCGACGCGATACGGCAGTGTGGATTTGTCGGTGTGAAACGTGAACCAGAAGGAGACACTCAGACCTTCACGTTTCTGCAGCAACAGCGGCCCGGCGTTGCCATCAATCAGAACCTCATAGCCGCGCTCTTCAAGGTCCTTCACGCTGGCTCCCGCCATCAGCTTTGGCTGCTCACCAATCTGCACGTCCGACAGTTGCACATGCCTGAGAATCGGAGCCGTGCGGTTCCAGTCGACAACATGAGTCACGTCTTCAGCGATCTCAATCAGATCCTGCAGATCGGCTGGAATCACTCCCACAAACACCCTGACAGGCGCAAGAACATCTCCCAGTTCGGAAGTATCACTGACGATCAGGTCATAGTCGGAGCCCGCCGGAACAGCTTCCTCCGTATCTTCCAAAGCAATATTCGGCTGCACGCGAATCGCATGGCGCCACGAGGAAAGCTTTGGCGAGGTCCAGACCTTCAACGGACGCGGGACTGGTAAAGTCAGCCACACATTATTGTCGATCGCCATCGAATCGAAGCTGGATGGGACCAGTCTCGCTTCGATCAGTCTTGCCTGAGAAGTGCTGACCGGGAAGACCATTCGCTCGGCTTCCTCGTTCGAGACTTCAATGGTCTGAGAATTTGTCTTCTCACCGTTCTCATATAATTCCAGTTCTGCCCCGCGCAGATCCACTGACGAGCCGGACACCCGAATGAACACTTCCCATTCCTCGGGGCCACTTCTGCGTGCGCTCATTTCCGTGATGCCAGCATTCGCACCGCCCGGAGAAACTCGCTTCACTTCCAGCGAAAACGGCAGTTCAAAGTCCACCTGATCAGGCAAATTCCCGTCCGTCATGATGGTGACTGTTTCAATCGGGAACGTTCGAATGTAAGCGGCCGCCATCCGCAGCACATCATCCAGCTGTCCGGGCAGATCGGTCGGCTGAACAGCGTTCAGGGCCTTTAAAAGCGTGCGGCGATCGTTGGTAAACTCGGTCAGCCTGCGGCCAGTCGACGCAAAAGAAAACAGGGCAATCCTCTGATCGCCGGACAGGTTCTGAATCTGCTCTCGGACCTGCTCTTTGACCAGATCCAGCCGTGACTTGCCGCTGCTTTCATCCAGCGACGACATACTGGCCGAACAATCAATCAGCAGCGGCTTGTAGTCAGCCACTTCAGCATCGGCTGACAAAAATGGCTGCATCAGTGCCAGCACCAGGAGGCACAAAAAAATGATCTGCAGCAGCAACAGCAGATTACGTCGAAACTTTTGAAAGGGCGAGTTGACTCGCTGATCGTTGACAACGCTTTGCCACAGCGCCAGCGACGGCACTTCCATCTTCGGCCGACGCAGCTTCAGGAAGTAGAGGATGATCAGAGGAATGAGTGCCAGAAAGAACCAGGCACCAAACAGATTAACGAAGCCTGGCCATTTCATCGCAGAATCCATCCTTGTCGACACAACTGGTCAAAGAGGATTGTCTGCAGCGGAGCGCCTGCATTGACGGACAAAAACCGGCCCTGCCGACTGCGACACATGGAGTCCAGACTTTGCTGCAGCCACATTCGCTGATCGTGGTAGACGTTCAGCAGTTCGGAGGCGTTGGTGATGTCGAGTGTCTCCTGGGTTTCACTGTCGACAAACCGCAGATCGCCCTGCACGTTCGGATTGATTTCTGATTCGGCCAGGACCTGCAGACCCCACACTTCCAGCCCTGAACTGTAGAGCATATTCATGGGCCGGCTAAGATCACCGAAGGTCAGAAAATCGCTGACAATGATGGCCACCCCGCGGCCTCGATGAAAGCGGAGCATGGTTTCAACGGCCTTTTCAATCGGAACATCGCCACCGCCTTCCAGTTGTTCCAGAAAGGCCAGCAACTGCCGAACGCGAGTTCTTCCCGAGCCCGGTGGAAACATCCACGGCCGTCCTGTCCGGGAATGAACAGCGTACGCGCTGACGCGTTCGACGTTCAGCAGTCCCATGATTCCGAACGCCGCTGCCGCCTGCCTGGCTCGCAGAAATTTGTCTTCAAACAGCATCGAGGTCGACGCATCGACCAGCAGCACCACATGCATTTCCTCTTCGTGCTGAAACTGCTTGATATAAGGACGACGAAGCCGGGCAAAAATATTCCAGTCCACATACCGCAGATCATCGCCGGCCGCGTAGTCGCGATAGTCGGCGAAGTCCGTGCTGCTGCCACCCTTTCCGGATAAATGCTCGCCCCGACTGCGATTGGTCAGTCGACGAATAGGCTTCAACCGCATCCGCTCGATCTGATTCAGCAGTGCATTGTCGAACAGCGTTGTGAATTGAGTGGACGCGTTTGTCACGCAGATGATCCTGTGGCACAAGTCTGAATTTCACGGAACCGAATACCGAACTCAACGGCGGCTTCCACCGCCCTTCTCCCCCTCGGGGGAGAAGGTGGCCGACAGGCCGGATGAGGGGGCTCAGCGTGCAGAACGCGAACATAAAAAAACAAATCAAACACAACCCCCCTCACCCTGGCCCTCTCCCCCAAAGGGGCGAGGGGACAATCGCAGAGTCACAACCAAAACACTTGTAAAAAAACAAGTCGGCTTCCACCGTCCTTCTCCCCCGCGGGGGAGAAGGTGGCCGACAGGCCGGATGAGGGGGCTTACCTGCAACCAGAACGCTCATAAAACACCAAAAAAACCTCACCATAGCCCGTCTCCCCCAAAGGGGCGAGGGGACAGCCGCAGAGGCACAACCAAAACACTCGTCAAAAAAACAAGCCGGCTTCCCGCAGCCTCACCGTCCTAAGCGTCCGTCGGCAGCCGGTTCACACATTCATCGATCAGCTCTTTCACAGAAATATTCTCCGCCTGCCCGTCATAATTCAGCAACACGCGATGCTGCAGAACTTCGTGAGCAAACGAACGAATATCATCAAACGACACATGAGCCCGGCCCAGACTTAATGCCCGCACCCGCCCCGCTCGAATCAATGCCTGAGCCGCTCGCGGGCTGGCCCCCCACCGCAAATACTTCTTCACTCGCTCAGGAGAAAACTGGGAATCCGGATGCGTGGCCAAAACAAGTCGACACGCATAATCCCGCATCGGATCACTGACAACGACGCGATCCAGAATCGTCCGAAGATACAGAATGCGAGCCCCATCGATCACCGTTGTGACATCAACTTTCTTCTTCAGAATCGTCCGCGTGACCACTTCGTTAAGCTCTTCACGCGACAAAAATGGCACAACCACCTTAAACATGAATCGGTCGAGCTGGGCTTCCGGCAACGGAAACGTACCTTCCTGCTCGATCGGGTTCTGAGTCGCCAGGACAAAGAACGGCGGCTCCAGATGATAAGTGTTGCCGCCCGTTGTGACGGTGCCTTCCTGCATGGTTTCCAGCAGAGCCGACTGAGTCTTCGGAGTCGCTCGATTGATTTCGTCCGCCAGCAGCAGCTGAGTAAAAATTGGCCCCTGGCGGAATTCAAACCGATACCTGCCGGCATCGTCGGTGGTCATGATGTTGGTGCCGATAACGTCGGCCGGCATCAGGTCGGGAGTAAACTGGATTCGCTTGAAGTCCAGCTTCAACACCTGAGACAACGCCTTGACCAGTTCGGTTTTTCCCAGCCCCGGAACGCCTTCCAGCAACACGTTGCCGCCGCACAGCAACGCCGTCAACGTGGCCTCAACAACGCGCTGCTGACCCACAATCACTTTGCCCACAGCGTCCCGAACGGACTGAAATTCGGTTCGAAACTGATCGGCTTCCGCCTGCAGCTGTGCAGGGCTATGTGGTTCGCTCATGAGTTGGCTCGAAGGATAAAAAGAGTGCGATAGACAGCAGTAAAAAGGATGTCAGTGAGTTGCGAAAAAGGCCCGCGAATTACTCCGCGAGATTCGGTGCGGCCAGCCACACGCGCGGGATCAGAACTTGCCGGAGAGTGACGTTTATCATTTCTTGTCACCGTCACCTTCCTGCTCACGTTTTTTCTTCATCGCCAGCAGGCGAGACGTTGTACCACCGTCGTCCGAAGTTGGCGGCGGTGGCGGGGCGGCTTTTGTTTCAGGCTGGACGGGCGTCGTGGATTTCTGTGCCGGCGGGCGAGCGACCATCGGGCGACTCACGGCAGATTCTGTCCGCGATCCGGCCGCATTCGGATCCCGCTGGCTGTTCAACGAAGAACGAACTTCGCCAGTCCGTTGCAGGAGTGCGCCCATCGTGCCGGTCGATTCCTTCTTCTGGCGACGGAAAAGTCTGACCAGCCCCGTGAAGTCCAGCTGCACGCGGCGAATCGCCACATCCAGAGGCAACAGGCAAGCCAGCCCCATCAGATACCAATCGAAAATCGGACGGCTGCTGCGTTTCGGCTTTCGATTGCCATAAATCGTTTTGGCCAGTTCTTCCGATGATTGCTCTGTCTGTAATTCGGAACCGCCGGTCTTCTCGGCAATCTCCCGCAACACAATTGGATTGGCGCGGAACCGAAGATACTCGGGAGAATACGAAACGATAAATCCGCCATACGCTGTTTCTTTACGAGTTCCATCGGTAGCGCCGATCATGACCTGATAGCGACCTTCGCCTTTCAGCGGCATACTCGTCTGATAACGACGCGGAGCAATCTGACGAACGGGCTGTGATTGCTGAAAGTTGTTCGGGCCCGTGACAGACACCGTGATGTCCATCAGCGTCTCGTCTGGATGAAAATCTTCCACAACGACAACACCTTCGTTGCCATTCACATAGGTGTAAACGCGGAGGAACTGTTCGCGACGAGCACGGCTGATGCGAGTCGCCATTTGATTGACCAGCTTCTGATACTGATCCCACGCCACCCAGTCTTTGCCCCAGCGCATGGTCAGGTCTGATGTGAACGCCGCGGTGACGCCAAGACCATAACGCCACACGGCCAGAATCGGATCGGTTTCTGTTTCCCCGGCCGCTGTTTCACTTTCCGTCGGAGGCGCGGCCAGCACAATCGTCGCTCGCGGATCATCGCGAGGTGTGGTCAGAACGTAACCATGCAGCTGCGGAGAATCAGTGATCTCCTTCAGCATCGGATCGATGTTGACCAGCATCGGCACAAAGTCGCGAGTCTGCAGCTGACTGCGACGAAGCGTCTTGGCTTCCTTGATAAAAATGGACGGCAGCTGATTGGGATCGTTGGGATAATAGAACCGACCACCAGTGGCGCCGGCTATGCCTTCCAGAATGCTCACATCGCCGTTGTGGGGAAATACGGCGACCGTCGAAACGGAAATCTGGCTGTCGACGAATTTCTGCAGCAGTTCTGGTGTCGGCGGGGAAGCATCGCCGTCCGAAATGATAATCATATGCCGACTGGACGCATCCGATTTCACAAGTGCCGTCAGTCCCAACTGCATTGTTGTGGCAAAGGTTCCCATATCACCAATCGATGCATTGTTGATCAGCGGGACCAGCTCGTTGTATTTTGACGCCGGAGTCAGTTCAAAGATCCACTCGTCCCCGTTCATTGTCTGAGCCATCGCCCCGACAAGGTCTTCCGAGTTAAGGACCTGGATGGCTTTCTTGGTGATGCGTTTGGCCCAGCTGTTGCCCTGCGGAAATTCGCAGGTGTGCAGAATGATGGCCAGCGCTCCCTTGGGAAGAATTTTCTTGTTGCTTATCTCCATCGAAATCGGCAGCGCGTCGGCGATCACTGAACCCTGCCAGCCGCCTGGCCCGAAGCTGTTCGGACCGCCAACCATCATGAACCCAATGCCCAGATTGCGGATCGCATCGTGCATAGCCTGCATCTGATTGCCGAGCAGCGAATCGGCCGCCACGTCCGCAAAGATAACAGCGTCGTACGGCATCAGGGACAACGGGTCGAGCGGAAACTCCAGAGCACTCAGAACTTCGACCTGGCGTTCACCCTGCTTCAATGCTGTTTGCATGGCCGCCCATTCGGCCGGATTACTCTGAGGGTCCGTCACCAGCAGAATCCGACCAGGCCCATCAAGATACAGATAGTTCCGGACCTCGTTATTTTCAGACCGGCTGTCGGCATCAGGCGTCAATTCAATGCGCGCCGCATATTCATAATACCCGGGCTGATCGACTTTAATCGGAATCGAATAGCGACTCTTGCCCGGCTCAAATTCAACACTCTGCCGCGCAATCGTGTTCTCGCCTTCCATCAGCAGCAACGTGCCTTTGCCCTTCGCAAGCGAGCTTAACACTACCGAGGCTTCGTACGTTTCTCCAAGTTTCACAAAGCGCGGCAGATCGAGCCGTTCCAGCAGCACCTCGTTCTTGTAATCATATTCGATCGGGACAACGTCGACCTGAATGTCGCGCGCCTGCAGGTCATCAATGATGTCATTCAACTGACCAACGGTTTCGGTCCCATCGCTGACCAGAACAATTCGACCCAGATGCTCTTCCGGCAACATTGCAGCACTGAGCGCCAACGACTGTTCAAGATTCGTAGCGTCCTGGCTGACTTGGGAGTTAATGTATCGTTCAAACGGAAATGTCTCACGGGGCGGATATTCCACAGCCGCTGTTCGGCCAAAGACAACCAGCCCGGCCTGATCAGTCGTGGGCTTCTGAGCGGCCGTGCCAGCGACAAGATCAAACGCCTGATTGCGGGACTCATTGACGGAATCCGACACATCTATATTGTAGACCACGGAAACAACGTCGCTGGTGCGAACGGCACGAGGCTCCGCAAGGACCAGAATCAGCAGTCCACAAATCATCAGGCGAATGAACACTGCCCACGCGCCACGGCGAGCCGGCAGGCCCGCATGTCCGGCGGCCTGCATCCACCATATCCATGGCGTAACAAGCAACAGAAGAAATGCCCAGGGCCGAGCGAATTCCAGCTCGCGGACGATTTCGAAGGCCGGTTTCGGAATCTGGAACCAGGTAAAATCCCAGACTCGTCGGCTTGCGGTTACCACAAAGGTAGGCACAACAGAAAAACAGATCAAAGTAAACAGCACCGCGAAGACAACCAGCGGAATCGCCGCCTTCCATCCCACCGGTCGATGGGGTGGCGGGAAAATTCGTTTGAATGTTGTTCGCAGCCAGTTCATGGAGTCAATTCCACCAGGCGATGATTTCCGGTATCCGCCACAAGCACTCGTCCATCAGTGAGCACGGTCAGATCCCAGGGCTGATAAAATTCATTCAGGCCTCGCCCCGGCTTTCCGAATCGTCCCACAATTGTGCCGTCCGGACGCATCACCGTCAGCCGTGCGGACTTGTTTTCGATCACATATATCAGATTGTCTTTAGTGACACGCATATCGTACGGATACTCCAGCGGCGCAGATTTCTCCGGCAAAGTGACGACTCGCAGAAACTTCCCGTCATCACTGAAGACCTGAATTCGGTTGTTAAACGCGTCCACAACATAAACTTCGCCGTTTTGCCAGGACATGCCGCTGGGCCTTTGAAACTGACCTTCGCCCGTTCCGTGTTCGCCGAACTCCGTCACGTATTGGCCGTCCGCCGTAAACTTCTGGATGCGTTGTTTGTCACCGTATTCTCCCACGTACAAAAATCCGGCCGGGTCCTGCGCGATGGAAACCGGAAATACAAACTGGCCCGACCCGGTGCCCTGAGTCCCGAACATGCGGCTGACCGTGCCATCCGGATTGAAGATCACGACGCGATGATAATGAGTGTCGGCGACACCAATCTTCCCATCAAGCAGTTCCCAGATTCCTTCCGGTTTGCCAGCAGCAAACTCGGGCATCTCCCACTGCTGAGTAATTCGACCTTCGCTGTTGTACACAAGAACTCGACCGGCATCGTCCAGCACAAACACGTTATCATCGGCGTCCGAATACAAACCTCGAGGTGCCGGCAGAAATTGACCCGAAGCCGGAACTTTCCACGAATCAAAGCGTGAGACGAAAAACTCGGGCTCGGTATTCTCACTGATGCAGCCAGTCAGCAGCATGAGCAAAACAGCGGCTGAGCCAACGAGGAAAGAAGTTAACGGCGTGCAGCGGCCGAATGGCACGCGTCTCAGTTTGGAAGGGACCTGCATCCGCGCCATGTTATTGGATCCTCATTCCGACGCGCTGCCCGGGGCGCGGCATCTCACCGAAAACGGAATGCAGGACGGTCCGACTTTTTCCCGAAGCCACATGCTTCACTATTGACTCCGCATAGGCCGCCTGAAAAGGAGTCGCCACCAATTCCAAAGCCGACGAATCCTCCGCAGATAAACACAGTCGCTCTGGACGAACGGCGACTGGGACTGCGGAACCATTCTGGACTTCGGCGGCTAAAAAGGTCAAAGCTTCGTCTGGTTCAAACCAGTTCACCGGCCCAAGAAACTCGCCCACATGGCGACTGGGAGGCGAATGATAAAGGTCCCGCGTGCTGCCCTGAAACACAGCTCGGCCTTCGTGCAGACAGATCACGTGGTCCGCCTGCCGCAGCACTGTTTCTGGTTCATGTGAAGAAAACATCACGGAAATCCTGTTCTTTTCCAGCCACCGACCGACCACATTCCAATACGCCGGCTTTCGCACCGGATCCACATGGCTGAGCGGCTCATCCATCAGAAGCCACTCCGCCTGCGATGCCAGCGCTCGAGCCATCGCCAGGCGAGAACGCTCGCCCTGTGATAACTCCGCCGGAAACGCCGACCGACGTTCCTCCAGATCCAGGGCATTCAGAATTTCGTCTGACAAATCCTGAACTTTTTGAACGCAGGCCAGATGCTGGTCGACCGTCAGGTGCGGCCACAACCCTCCGTTCTGAGGAACCCAGTACAGCGGCAGACGCCCGGGTGGCAGGCGGCCGGCAGTCTCCCGAGCCCCGTCGGTCGCTTTTATTTTCTTACGCTCGACAGTGCCGAAATCGGCTCGTTCAAAGCCAGCCAGAATATTTAACAGCGACGTCTTGCCTGCTCCCGAATATCCGACCACCGCCGTCCGACCCGCCGGGACTGCCAGCGTCAACGCATCCAGCCGCGGCCGATGGCTTCCATGGAGCGTGAGTTCACTCAGGATAAACATGACGACACAATCCTTGGGGAAGTTCCTGACGCACGGACTCGTAAGGTTACCGTGGCCGAAGAACTTCCACCAATCTGACGCAAAGAATCCTCGCACGCCCGGTTACAAGGCCAACTTAAGCACAGCTACCCACCGGCGAGTGGCTTTTCCACCGAACAGCTTTGCTGTAAACCTCACGCAACCGCACGAGTTCTCGCCCCGCCTCCAGCACCACACCTCGCACTGTCCACAGCAACTTCTCCCGGAAGGTTGGCCTTATGAGATCGTATCGAACAGCATGCTCCTTCTTTCTGGCCGCCTATTTTTTGGCCGCCTTCTTCGGCTGCTTCGTTTCGGTGGCGACAGCGCAAGAACGGCCGGTATCACCCTTGAATCTTGGAAACCAGCGAGAATTGTTTATCGACGACTATCTGGTCGGCGCGATGAAGAATGTCCAGCTGCTGGTTCATCCGCCTGTGCGTGAAGAGCTGGCGGTGAATTGTGATGCACCATGGGAAGGCAATGGCTGCGGATATTACACGGTTCTGCATGATAAAAAAGAAGCCGTGTACCGCATGTATTACCATGCCTGGCAGATTCCCACCGGAATCGAACCGGGCGGCCCGCTGACCATTGGCTACTTTGAAAGCAAGGACGGAATCCAATGGGACCGCCCCAAGCTCGGGCTCTGTGAATTCAACGGTTCAAAAGACAACAATATCATTCTGGACAGAATGGGCGACGGCGGGCAGTGCCATGATTTCTCGCCATTCATCGATCAAAATCCCAACGCAAAACCCGAAGCCCGCTACAAGGCCACCGGGGCAGGGTTTGATTGCGAAAAAGGAGTCTGGGCCTATCAGTCGCCTGATGGGATCCACTGGACACCGATGGCTCCCGCACCCGTCTTCACGAAAGGCATTTTCGATTCGCAGAACATTTCCTTCTGGTCCACAAAGGAGCAGAAGTATGTGCTCTACTATCGCATCTTTTCCGGCAAGGGAGCTTCAGGAACACGACTCGTGAATCGAGCGGTCTCCGACGACTTTTTGAACTGGACCGACGAAGGAACGATCACGTTCCCCGAAGGTGAAGGCCCACAGCCGCTGGCTCAATTTTACGTCAATCAGATCAAACCGTATGAACGAGCGCCGCACTTGTACGTCGGATTTCCGGCTCGCTATGTGGACCACGGCCTGACACCGTCGGCTCGCCTTTTGCCGGAATGGGATCTTCGCGAAAAGCGAATGACCGTTTCGCCACGTTACGGAACAACGGTGACCGATTCTGTCTACATCACCAGTCGCGACGGGAAGAATTTTCGGCAGAGCAATGACGTGTTCCTTCGCCCCGGCCTGAGAACGCAACATAACTGGTCGTACGGTGACAACTACATCGCATGGCACGTGGTGGAAACACAATCCACAAAAGACGACGCACCCAATGAGCTGTCTCTTTACGCGACCGAATCCTATTTCACCGGCCGCAATTCACGGCTGCGACGTTATTCAATGCGAGTCGACGGTTTTGCTTCAATCCATGCCAAACTGCAGTCAGGCGAACTGACCACAAAGCCACTCACATTTTCCGGCACGCAACTGTCACTGAACGTCGCCACGAGTGCCGCCGGAATGGTGCAGGTGGAAATCCTGAATCCGGACGGCAGCCCAATTCCCGGCTACACACTGGCCGACTGCGATCTGATCTACGGCGATTCGCTCGATCGCAAGGTCACCTGGAAAGATCAGCCGAGCGTGGAAGCTTTGATTGGCAAACCGGTGATCGTGCGCTTCATCCTGCGCGAAGCCGATTTGTATTCGCTGATCTTTGAGTAACCAGCAGAAAAGATCGAGCGGTGCAGAAAGCCAATAAACCACTGCCGAATGCCGGCTTGCTGATTTCGTGAGCCGCAAAGCGCTAGCTGCTTGTTGATTTAATCGTAACCCGCTGCGTCAGCGAGGGATGTTGGAAAAAAACGCGGGCAATTTCATCCCTCACTGACGTGTCGGGTTGTGAAAACCCATTAAATCAACACCCGCCTAGCTGCGGGTGTGTGTCTTGAAAACACATCGAAAACACCCGAGGCTCGGGTTGCGTCTCAATCAATACCCCGCAAGGGCAGTTGGGAAAAAGTCCGCTGCCACCAACCCCGCCACAGTGGACTCTGACTTTGCACTACTGCAGAAACTGTGTACTGCCTGCGCACCAAATGACGGGGCTCCAACGCTTTGGCTGCTTCACCCACTCGGCAGGAACTACCTGGTTAGATGCATGTCGGCGAATTTCAGGTACTGGTCCCAGTCATAGTCGGTGACGTCGTGCTCGCCGGTGCGGACGTGGTAGGCCAGATCGGTCATCACCGGTTCATTGACGGCCGGATATATTTCGGAAGGCAGCGGCTTCTTTCCGAACAGCTGATAAACCGGACCGGCGTGATACACACTCAAAAACTCTCCGTATGGATCCGCCCAGCGGTCTTCTTCGGCACTGGCCACGTAGACTGGTCGAGGTGCAGACAGAGCAACCAGCATGTGATTGTCGATCGGCAGTGACTGCTCGTTGTTGTTGTACTTCCGATGATTCAGGCAGAACCAGTGAGGAAACGCGGTATTGATCCGTGCGACTGTTTCACCAAACTTTCGTCGACTCAAGGCCGCACCACCACAGCCGGACTCATTCGCAATCACCATCGCAAAGCGGGGATCAGTTGCCCCCGCCCACAGCGATGTCTTACCAAGGCGAGAATGGCCAAACACGGCCACGGACTTCGCCTTGATCGTCGCATCAGACTCCAACACATCCAGCGCACGGCTCAGGCCCCACGCCCAGGCACTAATTGATCCGCCCGCATCGGCCGCTCGCGGGGCGTCGGCTTTTGCGAACAGAGAATGAATGCCGTTCTTAAAACCGTCATCAAAATCCGGATCAATGTCGCCGTAATAAATCGTCACCAGACCGTAGCCTCGCTTCACGATCGCTTCCACAGCCCACCGACTGGATTCAGAACCCCGAGACGCTTCCGTGGCTTTATTGTCTGCGATCCCCAGATCCTTGTTGTTGCGGACCCATGATTCCGTGATGTGCAGAGTCGGATCGTTTTCGACAGCGTGGTTGCCGTTAAAGTTGTATCCCAGAAACACGGGCACGGGTTCGTCGGAATCCGCCGGCGTGTAAATCAGAAGATCCATTTGTGGACCCTGATCATCGTCGGTAAAGAACACCGTGACCTCTCGTCGCAGCGCCAGACTGTTCAGCGCCTTTGGATTTTCCGAACGAAGCTTTGTCCGCAGTTGGAATTCGCCCTGAGGCAGTGTGCCGAAAACATTTTCCTCGAACAGCCGCAGAAGTTCTGGCCGACGTTTGCTGTTCCACAGCTCCGTCGAATCGATCGGCGTCCCGTCTTCTGCCTTCAGCAGTTCCGGCAGTGTGTAAGCGGGAACTTTGGCTTCGTCGTAATTGAACTCATCCGCATGCAGCAGCGAGCTCATTGGCAGACACAAGGCCACGAACAAGAACCCTGAAAAGACAGACGATAACAGCCATCTCTGATTGCAGGACGACATACGAAGATCTCCGGTGGGAAAAAGTTGAGAGGAGCGAACGCGCGGATGAACGAGTGCAGCGTGGCGAATCTGTAACTGATCGCAAACGGCTTATGGCTTCACAAATCGTTCTCGAATCAGCGGCAAACCTTCAGCTTTGGCGACTTCTGCATTCAGCTGATTCAGGCGCTGAACAACCGCGTCATCACCATACGGAATCACAGTCATTACAATCAGAGCGGCCTTCGGATGATCGGCTCGCAGGCGTTCCAGCAGCTCGTGATAATCCTTCGGAAAGTTTTCGTCAAAATTTTCTCGACGGGCCACGTCGTTCAGTCCGTAACGAATCAAAACGTAATCGATCGCGGGTAACTTTGAAGCTTCTTTTTCGTAACGTCCTGAATCCAGCAGTCTGTGGATGTATTCGCCGCTGAGTCCCAGATTGATGACGTTCGTCGGCGGCAGATCTTTTTCTTCCGCCAGCAGCAGCCGAATCACATCTTCCAGATGAGGCCCCTCCGGCACGTGACGGCGTGGCACGCTGCCTTCCGTGGTACTGTCACCGAGCAGCAGGATTTGAATTTTGCCATCGTGTTCGGCAAACGTCTGGTCTGCCAAGAGAGTGGTGAAGCACAGGACTGCCGAAAGAACGAGCCCAATTTTTTCCATCGAAATCCCTGTCGCTGATAACGTGAGGGTCTGATCAGGATCAGCGGAGAACTTCCGCTGGCCCCCCCGAATCCTAACATGAACGGCAGGAGTCTTGCAGTGAATCGAGACAGCCCCACTTGATTCTGATGCGGTATGGGGTTAGAACGGGAGACTTCAGTGGATTGGAAGTTTCGCTTTTCTCGCAAAGAGCCCGGTGTAGCCATGAGCAGCAAACGTAATCAGTCGCGGCGACAGTTCCTGGGACGCTCCGCAGCAGCGGTGTCCGCTTTTTCGGCCCCATGGATTCTTCCAGCGCATGTTCTCGGACGAGGCGGCGCGGTGGCGCCCAGTGAAAAGATCACTCTGGGAGTGATCGGGATCGGACCAAGGTGTACCTATGACCTGCAGGCGATGATGGGTCTTCCGGATGTGCAATGCGTTGCCATCGCCGATGTTCAGGCCAGTCGGAGAGATGCGGGCAAGGCTTTGGTCGACAAGCATTACGGTACTTCCGACTGCAAACTTTACAGCGATTTTCGCCAACTGCTGGACCGCAAGGATATTGATGCCGTATTGATTGCCACCGGCGACCGATGGCATGCCACGGCCTCCATGCTGGCTGCTCAGGCCGGAAAGGACGTCTACAGCGAAAAGCCTTGCGGGCTGACGATTGAACTGTGTCAGCAGCTGGCTGAGACCATGAAATCGACCGGCCGGGTTTTCCAGGCGGGCACTCAACGTCGAAGTGTGCCCAACTTTCAGCAGGCCGTGCAGATGGCCCAGTCCGGAAAGCTCGGAAAACTGAAGACGCTGTACGCATCGGTCTACATTCCAACTCTTGATATCAGCTGGCTGCCAGGCGAACCAACACCTCCGAAGGTTGTGTGTGACTGGAACATGTGGCTGGGACCGGCTGTCTGGCGTCCTTACAACAGTCAGTACGTCGCTGGCAAATGGCGCGGCTATTACGACTTTGATTCGGGTGCCCGACTTCTCGACTGGGGCGCTCACACCGTGGATCTTTGTCAGTGGGCCAATCAGGCCGACAATACAGCTCCGGTTTCTTATGAACCGTCTGAAGCGGGTATCACCTGCAAGTACGAAAACGGCGTGACTTTGGTGCTTGATTTCCTCGCCACTCCCTTCGGCGATCGATCGCCCAACTGGATTACAAGACTGGGAACCTGTCCGGTCAAATTCGTGGGCGAAGACGGCTGGATCGAAACCGGCGACAGTGGCGAGACCGAAGTCTCTTCATCGTCTCTGCAAAAGGAACTCCAGGCTTCAGCATCCAAAGTCAAAGGCCTGGATGTGACTGCTCATGCCAGAAACTTTTTCGACTGTGTCAAGACTCGCGAGCTGACCGTCACAAATCCTGAAGTCATGCGAAATTCACACATCGCCTGCCACGCGGCCGCGCTGGCCTGGATCCTGAAACGCACACTGACTTACGATCCGGTAAAACAGGAATTTGTCGGCGACGATGAAGCCAACGGTCTGCGATCTCGTCCCGCTCGCACCTGGGCGTAAGCCAACTGCTGGCTTGATGACGTTATTTAATAAAAGAAGCCCGGCCTTTGTTGAAGGGGTCGGGCTTCTGTCACACAGGACCCGCACCAGGAACTTTCATCATGGGGTTATCGAGAAGCATAATTCAGCACAAGGTGATTCTCAAGGTGTCAGGCTTCTCGAAGATCGTCGTACGGCTTGCTGTCATTGCTGCCTTTTTCAGTCCGCTTGCTGGCTGTGGCGGGAGCGCGCAGCCAATTGGGACATCCAGCGAAATTACGCCATCGGAAGTGAACACGGCCACGAAGTTTGTCGCTGCTTCATTTTCCGAAACCGAGGCTCTGGTAAAATCCATCGAGACCGCGATTGCTCACCAGGATGCGGCCTTGTTGAACGGGCTTATCGATGAAGTCCAGATGGTCGATCGAGTTCTCGCGGGGCTGGACGTTGATCAGGCCTTTCGAACCAATTTTACTCAGGGCGTGCGTGAAGGCGGTGGACTGACAAAACTATCGAACGAAATTCTCGGGGCCGTACAGCGAGGCGGTGACTTTACCTTTGTGAGGATGGTCCAGAAGGGTGACGAGCTACGGCCTCTCTTCCGCCTGACCCTGCCGCAGTCCGGCGGAATGAACTACCACGAACTGGTGATCAGTGTTGATGCAAACAAGCAGCCGCGAATCGCCGACATTTATGTGTATCTCAGTGGGGAACTGCTGAGCCAGAGCATTCGGCGACTGGTACTTCCCTCAGTGGCGGCCGCGAACGCCGGCATTCTGGCAAAACTGACAGGAGTGGAATCCGAACTGATCAAAAACATCGGCACGATTGAAAAGATCAATGAGCTGACATCGGCACAGAAATACCAGGAGGCTTTTGATCTGTTTGGGACTTTGCCGGAAGCACTTCAGAAAGACAAAACCGTTCTGCTGACGAAGCTGATTGTGGCGCAGAACCTGAATGATGCAGACTACATCAACGTGATTCGTGATCTGGAACGCAACTGGCCTGAGGACGCCGCACGTGATTTTCGTGCCCTGGATCTGCTGAGCCTTCAGGAGCAGCATAGTGAGCTGATCAAGACCGTCGACCGTCTGATAGCCGGGATTCAGGATCCATATTTGAACGTGCTGAAGGTCAACAGCCTGCTTGCACTCAATCGCGTGGACGATGCGCGCCAGGCGGTTGCGCAGGCCAAAGCAGTGTCACCGAACAGAGTCGATATTTATTGGCTTGAGGTGTCGATTGCTCTGAAAGCACTCGACCACGCCACAACCGCCACTTTGCTCAGTGAAATTGGTGAAAAATTCGGGATGGTCTTTGATGATCTAACGTCGGTGCACGAGTACGCAGAGTTCGTGGCGTCCGATATCGGACGCGAATGGATGGCGGAGCAGACCGCCGGACAGGCTCAGCCCGCGGAACCCGTGGAAAGCCCATCCCTGGAGCCAGCGACGCAACCAACGCCAGCAGAACCGCAACCCGCGCCAGCAGAACCGCAGACACCCACGGAGAAGTAAACAAAACGCCGCCCACACAACACGCTGCCGCTTAAAAGGGGGGATGGTGATTTTGGCTGAACCGGGATCGTTCGCGTTTCACTCGACGCCAAAGAAAGGGGCGGACATAGTCGGCGGAACTGATACAACAGTTGCCGTTGATTCAACTGATGTTATCGAAGGCGCAACTGACGTGATCCATCATGGACCACTGACAGCATAAATGCCGAAATGAAAATAAGGACTTCCCTGTCCAGCGGGTTCGTGTCAGAAACACAAAACCGTTTCACTCCGTTGAGGGCGGAGATTAAGCATCGTCTGATAATTTCGCAATCGAACTCGACGACTTGTTATGCACAACGCAACAGAAATTTTTAAAGCTGAAGTTTCTCGTCATGCTGACAGCCATGACGCAGATTCGGAACGCGAGAATCTAAGAAGACTTCTCATCGGATTGGTTGCAGTTCTGGTTTGCATTGGCATTCAGATGGTCCAGAGCGCAAGCCTGACATCACGTCCCAGCGAACAGGACTCCGTGTTTCTAGGCAAGCATCTGAGCTATCTTGTTATTTCGGTCGTCTGTGCAGCCATTGCGTCGCGAATAAACAGTGCGTGGCTGCAGCGGAATGCAACACTGTTGTTTTGGTGCTTCGCAATTCTGCTCGTCGCGGTCCTTGTCCCGGGCATCGGCAGCCGCATCAACGGTGCACAGAGATGGCTTCGCGTGGGCGGGTTTTCTCTCCAGCCATCGGAACTTGGTCGCATCATCCTGCCGCTCATGGCCGCCACGATTATCTCGACACGACGCACAACCACCGGGTTCTCTCTTAGCACAGTCCCTGCGACACTGATGCCGCTCGTCGTTCTGCCACTGGTGGCCATTGAACCGGACCTCGGCGCGACGGTATTTCTCGGCACCGGATTTATCATGGCATTATTTTTGGGTGGCTGGCCGCTCAGATATTTTCTGGGCTGCGGGCTGCTGATTGTTCCCGCAACCGCTTCCTTGCTGATTCTCAAACCTTATCAGCTGGAACGCATTAAGGGGTTCATGGCCGCCTGGCAGGATCTGAGTCAGGCGCCATGGCAGGTTCGCCAGTCTCTGCTTTCCATCGGCTCGGGAGGACTGAAGGGAACCGGCATCGGCGGTGGCTGGCAGAAGCTGAGTTATCTGCCCGAAGCCAACACGGACTTTGTTTTTGCTGTGATCGGTGAGGAACTGGGCCTGCTGGGAACCATGAC
>JBDNHX010000106.1:0-7657 GCA_041688565.1 Planctomycetaceae bacterium | reverse complement strand
GCCACCAACTATTCGGCCGCGCTGACGTGGGCCAGAGACCGACTGGTGGCGACGGATGCTGCAAAGAAGCAGCTTTTCGTGTTCACCGACCTGCAGCGGTCGGGCTTTGCTGGTAATACTCTGGATGGGTTTCCTGAGACCGTCGAAGTCTTCCTGCGAGACGTCGGTGGTTCCATCATCAGCAATGTGTCGGTGGCCTCGACATCAGCGGCAAGCACTTTGATTCGTCCGGGCGATCCGTTTCGGCTGTCGGCCACGATTTCCAATGAGGGTGCGTTTCCGATTGAAGAACAGATCGTCACGCTGACACTGCGTCAGGCTGACCAGAAGATGGCTGTTGAGAAGCGAATGAAGCTCGAAGCCGGGGCATTGGTGACGGCCGACTTTGAAGTGGAAAAACTGACCCCTGGACTCTGGCAGGGAACGATCGAATTGCAGTCGGTGACCGACGATCTGGCGTTCGACAATCTGCGGTACGTGGCAGTGATGGTTGACGACCAGATCCCGGTGCTGATCGTGGATGGTCAGTCCAACGAAACGGCGATTCTGGCTGGCAGCTACTTTCTCAACGCCGCGCTGCGATTGGCATCGACCGGAGAGAAGTTTGAAGGATCTCCGTATCAGACGACCGTGCTGCCATATGACCAGGGAAGCCGACTGCCTTCGCTGGAAGGTTTTCAGATCGTCGTTCTGACCAATGTGGCTGATCTATCGAAACCCGATGCAACGATGCTTCAGACATTCGTCAAAGCAGGCGGAGGACTCCTTGTGTTCTGCGGCGACAAAGTGGACAAAGGCAGCTGCCGCAATCTTGATGAAGCACAACTGACCGTCGGAACGATTGTTGGCTCGGACCTGGCAACGGATCTGCCCTGGCGATTGGAATCGTGGAAAGAAGATCACGCGGTCATGGAGCCCTTCAATGACCCTCAACATGGCGATCTGCGGCGGCTGGCATTTCGAGGCGTGACGCGCCTGCAGTTGAATGATGGCTCCGTGGCCGTTGCCTCATTTCGAAACAACGTTCCTGCCGTGGCTGAACGACTCGTTGGCGATGGCCGCGTGTTGTGGTTTGCCAGTAGTTGCGATCGGCAATGGAGCGACTGGACTCGCAGTCGCTTGTTTCTCCCCTTCGTTCATCGACTCGCCGGACGCCTTTGCGGGCTGACCGACGGCGGACCGGTGCGCGAAGTGTTGCTGGACAGTGAGCACGCTGCGGCGGCGGACACGGTTCCCGGCGTGTTCGAAAAGGGGCGATTCCGCGAGGTCGTCAACTGCAGTCCTCGTGAATCGGAAGGCGAACATTGCACGTCCGAGGAGTTTGCAGAACGATTCGGACTGACGTTAAATCAGGGCGAGGCCACCTCAGAAAAGCAACCGACAACGCTCGTTGCCGATGCGGGGATCGATCTGCGTCAGGATGAATTGTGGCCATGGTGTCTGATCGTGTTGGTGGGTGTTTTGTTGAGTGAGTCGTTTTTGGCGAACCGAACGTTGGCGTGAATGAGGTTTTCAGTTTTCAGTAAAGTCGATTCTTGTTCCGGGGCTGGAGCCTCGGAACACACTGCCAGGAGGCTCCAGCCTCCAGAGTCGACAGTGAACGCAGAGCCTCCGGACATTGCGTTCCAGGGCTGGAGCCCTGGAACGAGTTTGCGGCCTCGCCGTTGGCTCGGGTTAAACGAACAAGGATTCCTTTATGAGCACAGTACAATCTCCTTCGCGGTTCCTGCGACGATTCGACGACGTGTGGAGCCGCCTGCGCCGCATCAGCGGAATGAAGGCTGTCGGTATTGGCATTCTGGTGACGCTGATCGGATTCAGTGCTCTGGTGATCGGCGACTTTTCGCTGGAACTGCCGCTGGCTCTGCGGCAACTTCTACTTGGGGCTGTCGTCCTGAGCGGCCTTACTGCTGTGCTTGGCGCGGTCGCAAAAATCATTCGCTGGTGGAATGCTGGCCAAACGGCTGCCGAGATCGAACGAACGTTTCCGGAGCTTGGTCAGTCCGTGCGAACGGCCATCGAATTCGGTCGGATGAGTGAATCTGAGCTGCAACAGGCTGGCATCGCGCCGTCGCTGGTGGAGAGCCTGCAGATACAGACGGACAAACGAACGCTGGCGATTGATCTGCCAGCGATCGTTCGAACGGGAACTCTGATTTTGATCGTAGGCATTGCCTGCTTTCTGACCGGTGGACTTGTGACCGGCAGCGCGGTGAATACCGAATGGAAAACAGCGGTATCGCGATCATTGCTGAGCAACGCCGCATACACAACTGCGATCGCGAAATCGGGCGACATGACGCTGCTGCAGGGACAACCGGCGTTGATTTCTCTCGAGCTGTCTGGCCGCGTCGAGCGTGAAGTGCGGATGCTCACAAGGCCCCTTGACTTAAACTCCAACGGCGATTCACAACACGGAGGGCTGACGCCCAACGGCTCGCCGGGCAATGGACCTGGGGAATGGAAAACCGTGGTGCTGACCGCGGCGGAGATGAAGGAATCATCGAAAGAACTTCGACGTTACGAAGTCACTCTGCCAGATGTTCAGGAACCTTTTGAATATCGATTTGAAGCTGGTCCGGCCACTTCGGATATTCACAGAATCAGCGTTCGTTATCCGCTTCATATCATTGGCCACAGCGTCGCGCTGACACCGCCGGCTTACACTCAGATTGCCGCCTCGGTCGTTGAAGAACCAGGCTTCACGGCCATTGATGGAAGTCTGGCAAAGCTGGAAATTATTCTGGATCGAGCACCGGCGAAGGCCGTTCTGCTGATGCGCCCGGCCGGAAGTTTTGCAGCGGCGGGTGCGGCGGCAACGGAGATTCCACTGTCGATTAACGGCACGACAGCCTCGACCGAAATGACAATCACCGACAACTGGCGATACATCGTCCATGCTGTTGATGCTGATGGCGTTGAAGTGAAGTCGGATGAAGCATCGATCCGAGTTCGTCGCGATCAGGCGCCGCGAGTCTGGTTTGAAAAGCCGACCGAAGAACTGCTCGTTCATACGCTGGCCGAGGTGATGATGCGAGTGAAAGCATCGGATGACTTCGGACTGTCGAATGCCGGAATCGTGTTTGAGATCAACAACGAGTCGGCTCACACGCTGTTGCTGAAAGACTATCAAAAGGCCCTTGCGGAGGTTCAGGAAAATGCAGCAGATCCCCCGGCTGTCTCAGAACCCACCGCTGTTCAGACGAATGATGTGCTGGAGAAACTGTTGCCGCTGGAGTTCTTCGAGCTGACTCAACGGGACAGCGTTTCGTACTTTGCATTTGCGGAAGACAGTTTCCCGGAGAGTCCGCATCGAACGGAAACCGAGTTGCGATTTATCGACATTCGTCCGTTCCGACAGCGATTTGAACTGGTCGATATGCCAGATCCCATGGGGCCACCTGGCGAAGAGATCATGCTGCTGGGGGATCTGATTCGTCGAGAGCGAGCGTTGCTGAATCGAACGATCCGAGTGGCTCAGCGCATCAAAGCCGGCGGCACGCCAGAGACGGATACCAGCGATGCGTTGATTGAGGAGCAGCAGGTCATTGCCGACGGAACGAAGCGGTTTGCAGATTTTCTGGTCGCGATGCAGTTTGGTGGCGAAGAACTGATCTTTGAAGCTCACGAAGCTATGCTGGGCGCGATCACGTCGCTGGGAGACGGACGATTCGACGATGCGGTGGCTCAGGAGCGTGATGCAATCAAGTTGCTGGTCGAAGGTCGTGATGCCCTTCGAATCCTGATTCGCAAGAATCCACCAAAGAACCGCGCGGCTCTGCAGGCGTTTAGTCGCAACGAAGCGATGAGGCTGCGACGTCCAAAGTCCGATGCGGAAGAGTTGGCGGAGCTCATCGAACGATTGACGCAGCTTGAGAATGAGGAACGACAGGTTTCGACCAGTCTTGCCAGCTGTATGAATCCTGGCGGTACGAATCCAGACCTCATGACGGAAATCGAAGAACGTCAACACGCGGCAGCGATCGAAGCTCGCGACATTGAAACCAAAATGCAGGAGGTGCCGCTCATTACGGAACTCGCTCGGCAGCGAATGGCAGAAGTCGCGAAGACAGCCGAAGCTGCGGCCGAGGCACTTACGCGTGGCGATCAGGCGGGTGCCAAAGAACAAACCGAAAATGCAGAAAAGATGCTGAAAGAACTTCGCAAGCAGGCCGAAGCATTGTTGAAGGAAGAGATTTCTCAACAGATCGCAGCAGCGCGTGATCTTGCCAATCGACTGGCTCAGCAGCAGCAGCAAATGCAGAAGCGATTGGCTCAACAAGCGCAGGCTCAGGCACAATCCCAGGCAGGAATGACGCCCGGTTCGCAGGCCAACATGCCGCAGGCCAACATGCCGCAGGCCAACGCGTCGCAGGCCAACGCGTCAAAGGCCAACGCGTTAAAGGAGGGGCAGTCCGGAGTCGGAGGATCGGACGAAATGAATCAGCCGCAGACTCCGGAAGAAGCGAAGGCCGCTCAGGAGGCTCTGGCGGAGGCGGCCGAAGAACTCGCCGAGACCGGTCGAACGCTCGACGATGTCACGAAAGCCATCGCCAATTCACCGCGCGAGCAGGATCAGGAGTCAGCCGCGCAGGTCGGACGGGTTCGCGATGAACAACAAGTGGCGAAACAAGTCGAACAGATGGAGCGGATGGCAGACATGATCCAGAAGGAAGATTACTCCGGGGCTCAGGCGGCTGCCGGGGAATTGTCGGAACGACTGCAGATTACGGCTCAGGAACTGGAAGGCGTTCATCGAAGTCTGGTCGCTCCTCGTCTGGCCAAGTTGATGGAGCTGGAACAGAAGGCCCTGGGACTTGTTGAGAAACTGAAGGAACTGGAGACCGAAAAAGACGTCGCTGCATGGCATCGGGAGGCTCGTGAGCTGCTTGATGAGATCGACCAGAACCAGCTCGCGGGAGCATCGACTGAAAAGCTGAGAGAGTTACTCGCCGCCTATTCCAGCGGAGCAGCTGATGTGAATACCAATCGAGTTTGGGCTACCAAAAACGGCTACTTCGTTCCGCCCAACTTGTACCACAGTGCAACGATCGACGTCGCGAAAGCCATGCAGAAACGAATTCAGGAAGTTTTCCTTGGTGACATGCAGAGTGACACAGGCGACGCTGTGCCTCCCGAGTATGAACGGTTCGTGGAGCGCTACTACGAAGTGTTGTCTTCGGGGAAAGATGATCTGTAAGCATCCATTGGTAAGTTTTGGGGCATAACAATCGATTGCGGAAACAGTATCCGGAGACTGACGTCTCGCGGCTCGCCGAGTTCCAGGCGAGCGGGGGACGTGAGTCCCCTGATTGTGATTCCTGCGATTTTGCCTTTTAACTTGTGCATGGGTGCATATTGGAGGGGTTTTGAGTGTTCGGTTTGAAGTTTGAAGTGTTTAGTGTTTAGTGTTCAGTGTTCAGTTTTGAAATTTAAAATTTGATGTTTGAAATTTGAGATTCATGATGACGAGGTTTGAATTCCAACCGCCGATTTCCATGAGCACACTGGTGCTGTGCGTCGTTGCTTTGGCAGCGGCGTATGGGATCAGTCGATGGCTCTTTGGAACAGCGGAAACCGTTTCTCGCCGCACGGTCCTGACCGTCCTGCGCTGCGCGGTGCTCGTTGCGCTGACGATGCTGTTTCTAAATCCTGTCAAGGTGACGGAAGTCCCAGGGAAGATTGATCGTTCGGAAATGTTTTACGTTCTGGACTCGTCGGCCAGCATGCAGATGGGAAGTGGCTCGAACCGCTGGAGCGATGCGGTAAAGCTCATTGATGATTCCAATGCCGCAACTGGGGACGACGTTGGAGCCAGCATCCGCATGTTTCGATTCGGACAGCGATTGTCGGCCGTTCAGACAGAACAGCAGCGACTGGCTCAGGAAGCGATTCGTCAGAAAGCCGCGACGGAAACGTCAGATTCTTCGGCGACGAAAGCAGCGGCCAATCCGATGGTGTCATTGGATCAGATCCAGCCGGTGGACTCCGACAGTCGATTGCTGCAAGCGCTCAGGCAGCTGCCAAGTCGCTTTGGTCGCAAGCGTCCTGCCGGCGTTGTGTTGTTCACAGACGGACGTGTTCGTGATCCGCAGGCTGTTCGCGAGGCCGCGGCGTCGTTTCGAGAATTGGGCGTGCCGGTCCACGTGGCTCCACAGGGAAACATGTCTGGTGGAGGCGATGTGGCGATCGTCGGCGTGGTAGCTCCTCGCCGGGTTCGGAAGTTTACCGAGGTGGAAGTTCATGTGTTTCTGCGGAGCTATGGCTATGACAGTCGGTCGATCGATCTTTCAGTGACGACTCCCAACGACGACGGCACGACGCGGATTCTGAAGAGCATGCCGGTCATTTTGCAGAGCGGGTTTCAATCGTCGACGCTGACATTTCAAACGGACGCGAAGACACGCGATTTGAAGATCGAAGTGGCAGGGCTACCTGACGAAGTCGCGACAAACAACAATACGTTTGAAACAGAAATTGATGTTGACCGAACCAAGATTCGGGTGCTGTATGTTGAGGGCAGTCGTTCGCCGCAACGAGTGGTCATCGAAGGTGGAGTGCGCTCGATCGTCGGCGCCTACACGGATTTTCAGAGAGCACTCGTGGAAGATCCGGACATCGAATGTTCAGTGATCACGGCGGGTTCGGGCGTTCTGACGCGGTCTTACGATTCCGGTGCATCGACAGGTTCGCGAGGCTTTCCGGCCACAAAGGCCGAGCTGTCTGCGTTCGACGCGATTGTGCTGAGTGACGTGCCGTCGACGCTGTTTGAGAATGAACAGCTCAAATGGATTCACGAATGTGTCGCCGAACGCGGCGCGGGATTGTTGATGGCTGGCGGCGAGTTTTCGTTTTCTGGCGGTGAATGGAACAAGACGTCGATCGCGAACCTGTTGCCTGTAACGTTTTCGTCGCAAGGCAGTGACTGGAACTCAGCCGCCACGGTTGCTGTTTCCGTGCCGTCAGGGGAAACAGACCATGCCGTCTGGCGTTTGCGGGATGATGAACAGCAGCGGCTGTCGGCGATCAGGAGCTTTCCGGAAATCCATGGAGCCAACGCAAGCCTGCGACTGAAGCCGGATGTTGGGATCGTGCTGGCGTCATCGTCTTCCGTGGCATTGCCTGCTCGTCCTCCCTCGCCACTGGGGGCATTCTTTGGGTTCGGAAACACTCCAGTGAATGTCAGCGACACATCGCCGACCAGCACTGAACTACTGCCGCTGCTGACAGCAGCTCAGGCCGGGAAAGGTCGCAGCATCGCGCTCGCCACATCAATGACCGCGCCCGGTGCCACTCGCATGATTTCTGAATGGGGTGGTGAGAAAAGCGGGCTCTACGGTCGATTCTGGCGCAACGCGATTTACTGGCTGACAGAAAGTTCCTCGGTGGGTCGTCGGCGTCTGCTGTTTACGGCCGACAAACGCTACTACAGCCTCGGCGAGAAGCTGCGTCTGCGAGCGTCGACGTTTGACGAACACTCCGCAGAGACTCAGGATTATCGCATCGTCGCGATGCTGGAACCACAGCAACTCAGCAATGACGAATCACTCTACTCGCCCCTGCGCTGGCCTGGGAACATGGTTCGAGAAAGTGGTGAAGAAGGTCCGCTGATCGCATGGGGCGAAGAGTTTGAACTGCCGAAATCTGCGAATCCGTC
>JBDNHX010000105.1:0-4489 GCA_041688565.1 Planctomycetaceae bacterium | reverse complement strand
GGCGATCCATCTCTGCCTGCGTCTGCAATCCAACCCTCCGATCAGATTTTTCGAAACCTGAGTGATGGGCAATTTCAGTCAGTCACCGAACTGGCCCGTATAGACGCACGCGATTACAGCCAGGGAGTTGCTGTCGGCGACTTCGACAACGATGGGTTCAGCGACATTCTGGTCACTAACATCGGGCTCTGCACGCTTTATCAGAATCAGGGTGACGGTACGTTCCGTGACGTCTCCATGGTGCTGCAGCAGAGTCCCGGCTGGCACAGCAGTGCTGCGTGGGGCGATATTGATCGTGATGGTGACCTTGATTTGTACGTTTGTCGATATGTCGATTTTGATCGGTTTCATCCGCACCTGTGCCTGAGTGCAAGTGGTGAACGCAGGATCTGTCAACCGAATGAGATTGAACCCAGGGCGGATGAGCTGTATCTGAACGAAGGAGACGAAACATTCAAGGCCGTCGCACGAGAGCGGGGGGTGTTCGGTTCGTCCAACAAGGCACTTGGGGTGACGATCGCGGACTTCGACAATGATGAATGGCCCGACATCTATGTTGCCAATGATGCAACACCCAATTTCCTGTTCATTAACCAGAAAAACGGCCAATTCCTCGATAAGGCCAGTGAACTGGGTTGCGCAGTTGCTTCTGATGGTCGCGCGCAGGCCAGTATGGGAATCGCCGTGGGAGATTACGACCACAATGGCTTTCTGGACCTCTACCTGACACATTATGAAGGCGAATGGAACACCCTTTACAGAAATCTGGGTCCAGCCGGTTTCTCGGACATCACCGCCGCGGCAGGAGGCGTCTCAATGTCACTGCCTATGGTGGCGTTTGGCACCGTGATGGAAGATTTCAACTGCGACGGACATGAAGACCTCCTGATCGCCAACGGTCACCTTGATGATCCAGGACACCTTGGAACGCAGTTGGCAATGCTGCCACAATTATTCAGTATCAATGATTCACAAATCACAGACAATTCAGCTCGGGGCGGGCCCTACTTCAGTCAACCGTTTATTGGCCGGGGTATGGCTACCGCTGACTACGACGGCGATGGCGACCTGGATGTCGCGATCGTTCATCAGAACGCTCCCGTTTCACTGCTGAGAAATCAGTCGTCACGCGGACACTGGCTGCAGTTGCAATTTATCGGGCGCACAAGCAATCGGCAGGGAATTGGTGTCCGCGTCTCATTGCAGAGTGGCAGTGACAGGTTTATTCGTGAGCTCGCCGGCGGAACAAGTTATTGCTCATCGCATCAGCCCGTCCTCGTTTTTGGACTCGGAAACCGTACCCAAACCTGTGACCTTTCAATTGTATGGCCTAGCGGGAGGCGCCAATCGATCCGAGTTGCAGAGCTGGATCGGACCATTGTTCTTAGCGAGCCAGCTGACGATGATGTGAAATAGTTGTGTTCCGGCGAAGCAATCGTTTGCAGTCAATTTGTTTTTTTTCTCATTGTTTTTCAGCTGAATTAATGTCTCATGTCTGTATGGACCACAAAGAAAACATGGAGGATCCCGGGGTTGGTTTGCCTTTTGGTCGGAGCCCTGGGTGGATGGTGGGGATACGGGTTGTTTTTCCCGTCCGAAACCCACCTCCAGCAAAAATGTCTGAGAGCGGAGGAGGCGCATGAATGGAATGCCCTGAAACTCAATGCAAGACGCTGGACTCAGGTTGCCCCACGAAGCGGTGAAGCATGGATGCAGCTGGGGAAATCGCTCGCCCGGCAGCGAGATTTTAAGGCGGCTCAGGAGTGTTTCCGGAATGTTCCGGAAGCCTCACCCGAATTCGAAGAGGCAGCGATTGCTGAGATCGATTTGTTGTTTGGTCCACTGAATTCTCCCACCGAGGCGGCGATCGTCTGCGAGGAAGTTCTGGGGCAACATTCCCAATCCAGGATTGGCCGCCAGCGCCTGATCTTTTTTCTCGCCATGACACTGCAGCGTACGGAACTGATGCGTCAGATTCGGGCTGCGATTGCGCAGGATAGTGAACCGCTCGAAGCCTATGTCTATTTGTTTATGGTGGATTCGCTCGTGTTTTCAAATGGGATCGAAACGAATTCCCGCTGGCTTCGTGGCGAGCCTGAATCCGAAGTGTTTGAAGTGGCACAGGCGATTTTTGTTGCCGAGACACTCGATTTCAGCATTTCGCTGGATGACCTGGCTGCGGCGCAGGCTGCCAGACGCGACGCAGCCAGAAAGGATTCTGTTATGAAGAAACTGCTGACGAAATATCCGCAAAACGCAGAGTTGCTGGCCTATGCGATCCGGAAACGAATGGAAAGCGGAGATTTGCCCGAGGTCATTGAATTGCTTGCCCATTCCACAGTCGATTGCGAAGCCGATCCGCGATTCTGGCGATTCAAGGGCTGGGTCCACAAGCAACGGCAGGAACTTGCAGAATGCCAGGCCTCATGTCGCCGTGCGATCGAATTAAATCCTCTCGACTGGGTCACGCGATACATGTTGTCCGATGTACTTCAACAGGACGAAAGATTTGACGAGGTTAAGGTCCTTCGTGAAATCTCCGTTCAAGGTCGTAATCTGCAAAACTCACTGCGGAACGCCCCAAGTGCTCGCGAAGTTCCCCCAAAGCTATTGCTGGAACTCGCCGACTACGCGGAGAGCTGTGGCGATGAACAAGTATCCGAGGCTCTGCGAAAACGCATCCCAAACGACCGAGGCAGGTAGCCCTGATGCACAAATCTTTGATTGATGTTTTCGGCGGTCATTTCTTCTGGCTGGCAGTGGCACTGTCGCTCTGCTGCGGCTGCAACTCTTCATCAAACTCGGCTCCTCCCGCTCCCGAGACTCCACGCGCTCCCGAAGCTGCGGAGTTAACGTCCGTGAGGAAACAAGGTCTCTCGCGGATTTCCCAGGACATTCTCACCATGAGAAGTGAATCCACGTCCGCCAGCAACAGCACGTTCTTCACGGAGGCTGAGTCTTGCGGAATTAATTTCTCGTACCTGAATGGAACGACTGGCAGGGCGTTGATGGTGGAATCAACCGGTGGAGGCTGTGCCTGGCTGGATTATGACAGAGACGGATGGCCGGATTTATATCTGGTTCAGGGAGGCGACCCGGTGGCTCCATCCGAAGAGACTCGTCCAATGGATATTCTTTATCGAAATATGGGCACCGGATCTTTCACTGACGTGACAGGCAGGATTTCACTCGAGGAACACGGGTACGGTCAGGGTGCCGCGGCGGGAGACTATGACAACGATGGTTTCGAAGATCTCTTCATTACAAATGTTGGATTCAACGTCCTGTTGCACAACCAGGGAGACGGAACTTTTGAGCGTGTTGTTCTTGACGCTTCCGCGGGTCGCCTCTGGAGTACGAGTGCGGCCTGGGGCGATATCGATCGGGATGGCGATCTGGACCTTTACGTTGCAAGGTATTGCGACTATGACCCGTATAACCCCCGTCCTTGTTTTCGCAAGAACGGAGTTCCGGGGGTCTGCCATCCGAAGGATGTCGAACCTTACCCGGACGAACTTTACTTGAATCAGGGCGATGGCACTTTTCTTCCGGTCGCACAGGAACGAGGACTCTACGGCCCTGGCAATCGCGCGCTTGGGGTGGCGATTGCTGATTTTAATAATGATGACTGGCCGGACATCTTCGTCGCGAATGATACGACAATGAATTTCCTGTTCATTAATCGCATGGATGGCCACTTTGAAGAGCAGGCTCAGTTCCTTGGATGCGCCTTGAACGTCAACGGCAGTCCACAGGCCAACATGGGAGTCGCTGTCGGAGACTATGACGGCAATGAGTACCTCGACTTATATGTGACCCACTTCCATGCTGAATGGAATACTCTCTATCAGAACCTGGGTCCTGCCGGCTTTCATGACGTAACAGCACAAGTGAATCTTGCCTCCCCGACGATGGAGAAACTGGGTTTCGGATGTGTGATGGCTGACTTTGACCAGAACGGACTCCAGGAATTGATCGTTGCAAACGGTCACATCGACGATGTTACGGATAAAGGAATTGAGTACGAAATGCATCCTCAGCTGTTCGCCTGCAATGGCAGCAGTTGGGATGATGTCGGCGGTGAAGCAGGCAGTTTTTTCCAGAAGAAGTCGCTGGGTCGCGCGTTGGCAACTGCCGATTACGACCAGGACGGGGACTTGGATGTCGCTTACATCACCCAGAACTCAAACAGCTTGCTGTTGCGAAATGACTCCAGGCGAGGCCACTGGCTGAAGCTGAACTTCTCCTGCAAAACATCTAACCGGTTCGGAATAGGAAGTCGCGTAACCTTGCATTGTGGTACCTCAACGTGGACGCAGGAGCTGGCAGGCGGAACCAGCTATTGCTGTTCTCACGAACCAGTTCTAGTGTTCGGCCTTGGGGATTTGACAGGCCCATGTCAACTTGAGATCCGCTGGCCCGACGGGCAAACCAGTTCCATGGCGGATGTTGCTGCTGACCAGTCTATGACGATCCGTGAACCCTGAAT
>JBDNHX010000545.1:0-4598 GCA_041688565.1 Planctomycetaceae bacterium | reverse complement strand
TGGCCTACCGGTCTGCCAATGATGCAAAGTGGAAAAAAGGCATTTACTGTCGCAGTCGGACTACTGAGCCGTGATAAGAATGCCGTGTTGAAGCTGGCAGAGTTTCGGGCCGTTCGAACGGCATTCGATGAAGTTAACAAACTGTCACGCCAACTACCTCCGGGCTCGTTCGATGCGGAATCCTCCAGCCGTCCAGATGTCCGATCACCAGAACGCAGGCGAGTGCTGGAAGTCGATCGAGCTGGCAATGAGCGGCTGATTTCCGCGAACGATCCGACCATGACTGGCGAAATGGTACAGGTGCAAAGCTTGAGCGTTCACGCGGTTGGGTTTGAACTGAATATGAATAAGCCTGAGCGGTCGTCCATGAGGATTCAGTACAAGCTGGCCCGTCAGCGAGGTGGCAAAGGCAAGGTTCCGGGACCGGTCTACAAGTACAGCCCCATAGACGCGCAGGACAAGTCTGTCGAATCGCAGGAATCGCATCCTAGAAGAGAAACGCACAGCGCGCGTGCCTGGACGTGCTGGTTGCCACAAGTTGCGGTAGGACGGGAACCTGAATCGCAGGACGCGTTCAGTACGTCCCTCACGTCCAGATGCAGAAATCAGACTTGATCGGTTTCGCGTCAACCACGAATTCAGCGCTTCGCCGAACTTCTGCAGGACCATCTCGTCATCTCCGATGAGTCAAACGCTTCGCGAATGGCGTTTATCCTGGACTCCAAACATCCGAATTCTCAGCACTCCCGGAATCAGTGGGCTTCATCGCATTCAGCAGTCGTTTAACGCTCGCCTGATAGGCGCGATCGAATTCCGCCAAAACTGGCAGTGCGATGATTTTTTTAAGTTCTTGTGCCAGTGTGTTTTCCTTTGGGCTCATGAAGTTAAATCCAATTAGCACGTCCGAAAGGCCTCATCGTGTTTTCTTCGGCCGTCCTGATGGAAGCGGCCCTTCCGTTAGGTAGGCGTTGATCTCGGTCCATGTGATCACCCACGCCTTTCCATGTTTCGGACGACTGTGTCCGAGACGACCGGCCCGGCAGAGCTGCAGGACTCGAGAGACGTCGATAGTCAGTTCTGCTGCTGCTTGGGTGGATGTCAGTGTGTCGCGTTTCATCGAATCGGAGTCCCGTCTGGATTCAATCGGCAAGAGACTCGCAGAATATCGTCGCGTAGTTGCTCAGCGGCCATCGCTTCGAGTGGATAGTAAAAGGCCGGTCCTGTGGCTGCGAGTTTTGCCATCAGGTTTCGCTCTTGCCTGTAAAGATTGGCAATGCCATACAGTTCGTCGATGTGATTCTGCAGCAGTCACACACGACGCTCAGCGTTCTTGATCATTCGCGCTTTGTGTGGTTTTAATTTCATTCGTCATTGCACCATGCCGGGCGTTCAGCAGACGTCCCGGTTTTTCAGGTTCCGATAGACCTGCACGGGCTTCGCAATGTCGATGTTTGTCAGGTCACTTATGACTGGCTCGGGTTCTTGTGGCATCAACAACTGCATGGAAATCTATAGGGACATCAGGATAGATGAACATAGAGCAGGATAGATTTCTGAAATTCCTCCTGATTGGCGTAATTCAGGCTCAAGTGGAGCGCAGTGGCGAGCCACTTGCGCTCCACTTGCGCTCCACTGGCGCTCCACTGGTTTAAGTGGCGATGCACGGTGGAGCCAGATTCCGCCAGCTGGCTTCGCAGGACGCCCGCCAGTCGATTTCGATGGCTCGGATGGCACATTACCGGACCGGCCGGAACCGATTTGTCTGGAGCGATCTGAGGGGCCGTAAGACGAAAACTTACCGAGTAAGAAACTGGCTTACGACCGCGAAACCAACTCCCAGCGACTGCCAGCAACTCCCAGCGACTCCCAACCGACTCCGAACCGATTTGGCTGGAGTGAGCACAGGGGAGGAAAGCGACAGTAAAGCGACAATAAAGCGACATTCAGCAGCAAAGCGACAGGAAAGCGACATTCCACCGATTCCACCGAGCTGCTTTGCAGGCCTCCGCAACCATGATCCAAGAGAACCGGACTGGCCCAGCAGGAAGGCGACAGCAAAGCGACATTCCAGCAGCAAAGCGACAAGCAACGCGACATTCAGAATTCCAGCGAGTTGCTTTGCAGGGCTCCAACACCATGACTGCAGAGCCAAGGGAACCCAGCTGCGTCAAATCACTGCGTCAAATCCCAGCTGCGTCAAATGACGCACCCCCACCACCAGCGAAAACAATGGGAATTCATTGCCGAACGACATTCCACGAATTCCGCCGAGCCGTTTTGCAGGGCTCCGCAACCATGACTGAAGAGACCAGGGAACTCCAAGGGGAAGACTGGATCCCAGACGCACTGCCAGCACGCCCACCACCAGCGAAAACCGACACCAACAAAACCACAACCAAACAATGCACGCACGATCACTGGAAAACCAGAAGGGGTAATCGCTCTTTTGTGTTCGGTTCTGTCATGTGTTCACAGCTCTCCAGTTTCTGAGCGACTTTTCGCATGAACTATGGATGTAGTTTTCATTCGCGTTTCAAAAACCCTGTGTTCTATGCGGTCTGAAGGGGGTTTGTCCAACGATTGTCCAATCTTTATTTCCGTTCAAAGTCTTCAATAAGTCTTCAAAAAGTCTTCAATAAGTCTGAAGTCTTCAAAGCCAGCAGCAACCAGCAGCAACCAGCAGCAACCAGCAGCAACCAGCAACCAGCTGGATGTGCGTAACTCCGGGTAACTCCGGGTAACTCCGAGTAACTCCGGCTAACTCCGGGTAACTCCGCGAATACCGACAAAATCTCAAATCGGACCCCTACCCCTCCCAGCTCGGGGCACATGGGCATCCGGGACGCGTCGCAGCTGGCCGTGGCGATGGCGTCGATGGGCGTCCGAATGTCACATCATAGATTGGATGGACGTCGGTCGTGCTGCTGTGTGCTTGTGTGCTGTGCTTGTGTTCTCGTGTGTTCTTGTGTGTTCTTGGGTGTTCTTGGGTGTTCGTTCTGTCCATGAGCGGTCGGTCGTTGACAGCCAGATGGGCGAATTTGGGTGATCGTGGGTGATTTCGATGGCTGCGATGGTCATCGCTGCGGGATCACAGGGCCGTGACGAAGGCGTGATGGCGTGATTCGAGGCCGATCGCCCTTGAGCCAGCCGCATCGAAAGTCGGTATGGGGCATGGCTTTGCGGTTTTAACCCGGACCCCCACCCCGCCGCCCGCCGCCGCTGCGGGGTTAGCCACTATGGCAGTCCATGAAATTTTCGAGAAGAGATTTTTTGGCGTTCTGCAGTGCCCGTATCGTCGCCGTAGCTTTCCGTTAGCGATGCAAGGCGGCAGTTTGTCATAGCATCACCTCTTTTGATGCCAAGGCACGTTGCAGGTCACAGTAGAGGCTTTTGGAGAGCGTGATGAGCGGACCAACCGGGATATTTTGGTCATAGTTTGGCAACTATTGGGCGACAGCCCCATGCTGGCACGATGTTCAATTCGTCCCTGAGCGGAAAGAGCCCTCAAAACTCAGTGGTCTTGAGGGCTCAAAATTTTTGATAGGGGGAAAGAATCGGGATAGATGCTCAACTGTCCCGGCAGTCTTCAAAGTTGGTTTTGAGGATGGATAGAACGAACAGAATGAAACGAACAGAATAGGTGGTTGTCATCTGGTCGGTGTGGCGGGCCTGATCGGCTGCCGCTGAATCCCATCGAAGCACAAGAAAAGCTTTCGTGATTGCATGTGTTCAGGCGTTCGTTCTTGATTTTCGTTCGCCCTAAGCGTCCCGAAACTGTCCCGGCCTCCGGTTTCGGTTGTGACTACGAAATTACTAATTTCGTGACTACAAATTATTATTTTGTGACCACGAATCACATCAGCCGAGTATTTCGTACCGGTCCGCTGTCAGTCCGCCCGGCCCGGCCGGACCGATCAGCCAACAGACCATTTTGTAAGCAGGCATTTCACCGACTGGGCCGACAGGATCTTTCCCCTGATTGGCCCGATGCGTTTTGCAATTTCCCGCAACGATACTCCCGTCGCGCTGAGTTGCTTTGCCTCGTTGATAGCGGCGAGTTCATCCGGACAGGGGATTGTCATCGCGTCGTTGTCTGGATCCGCCATCTGCCCGAATGGTAGCGTCTTTGCGGAAGTCATACGCTGACCGTTGGACTGGCGATGCTTCATCGCCTTTGATGTTCGATCGGCCGTTCTGCGAGGTTCGAGCGATGCAGCTGCCAGCAGAACCGTGAACATGAACTCGCCTTCGCCGGTACTCAGATCGAGCGTGCATCCTGACTGATCGGCGAAATGCATCGCAATACCGTGTTTCTTGAAATGGTTCATTGTCATGAGTCCATCGGCCGTCGAGCGAAACACCCGGTCCAGCTTCGAGCAGATAACATGAGTACCGCTCGGCAGACACTGGAGTCGCGATCCGCCTTCACGTTCGAAGAGAGGCGTTTGGCGCGCAGAAGTCTAAGGATCTTTGATCGTCTCAGTGACGATCAGCTCCTTCATAACGGCGTAGCGATGGCAAACGACCACCTGGAGCCGGATGGACTCGGCGTCTTCATTGGCTGCGATGCGCTCTGCGTCGCCGTCTTTGGCTGGCCG
>JBDNHX010000544.1:0-2238 GCA_041688565.1 Planctomycetaceae bacterium | reverse complement strand
TCTGGGTACGCTTCACAATACGACTTCGGCTCACGCCTTATACGCATCCTGCAACCCTCGATACGGAGCCTCTGGCTAAGAGCTACTCCGGCGGGAGTTCCACCCGCTTGTCAACAAACCATTTCCAGTCCGCACGTGCATGGCATTGTTAGTTGCGTTCGACGCGACTGGAAGTGAGTAGAGATGGACGGTTTGCCGTATTATGTTGTGCAACGCAACATGGACTATTTGGAGCCAGTTGGAAACGATCAACATCAGTGGATGCTGAATATCATTCAAGACATAAAAATTGAACAAATGACATTTGGGAAGCTGCGAGGGTATTTAGAATTCGCGTTTCGGGCTGGGTCGTCTGCTGGATCTACGCGTTGCTTTGATTTGCTTTGGCCGCATTTAACGCACGCGGTTGGGAGTAGTACAGCACTTGAATCTGTGGTGTATGGGAATTGTAAAGGCATGAAATTTCCACTGCCAGAATCACCGATTCAAACACCGCAAAAATCTGAGTCAGCTTCGGATGTTGCAGTCGAATAGTTGTGAAGTGTGGATTGAGCGATGATTGCAATTCATTGTCAGAATCTGCATGTGGAATTTCGACTGTGTGTAGTGTGTCATGTCCGTAGTTGATTTCGATTAGGCGAAAGTCATTTACGGTTTCAGTGTTCGGGTAGAAGAATTTGACCTGCATGTTTTCTTCGCCTGTAGCAACTAACTTCATTAATTAACCCGGTTAGAAACCCAGATATAGTTCATATCAGCGTTTTTATCCCGGTGGCTGCTTGATTTTATCACGGTGTGAAATTTACCGCAACCGACTTGAGTGGCACACCCTAATATTGTACAAAAAGCAGGTTACAGGTGGCCGTGGCATTTGTAAACGGGGGTGAGTCATGAGTTTGGCAATTTTTCGGCAACGGATGCATGAGGCATCGTACGGAGAGAACGATAAGAAATGGTTCCCGAAGTGGCTCGCTCGATACGCTGATGGGAAGACGCAAGACAATGGGTTACTGCCGGTGACTGAGCCGCTTGTCGTGGAATTTTCAAAGTCTCTGCTGAAATCCGGCACACCGGCGTGGCAGCGATTGCAGGGCGTGCGGGCTGTCGAGGCGTATCGAGATCTGGTGCTGGGCACCTCGGAGCCGTGTCTGAAAGAAATGAAGACAATCCTTGGGCGCTTTGCAGCTGCTGAACGTGAATCCGGCGGTCCGGGTATTCAGGACGAACAGCAGATCATTGGCATCATTGATCCGTCCGAACCTGCCTTGATTCAGCAGATGCGGAAGGAACTGCGACTGCGACGCAAGGCGCTGGAGACCGAGCGAGCGTACATCGGCTGGATCGTGCGGTTTATTCGCCATTGCGGTTCGGAGGATTTGCAGCAGTTCGGTGAGAGTGAAATCAAAACGTTTCTGACCGATCTGGCGGTTGAAGGAAACGTGGCAGCGTCAACGCAGGATCAGGCAAAGTCCGCCCTGCTGTTTTTGTACCAACAGGTTCTCAATCGGGAACTGGCGTTTCTGGATGTCTCCCGTTCAAAGAAGCCTCAACGCCTGCCGGTAGTGCTCAGTCGGAAAGAAATCGCACAGCTGCTGCCGGAATTCAGTGGTCTCAAGCGACTGATGTTTCTGTAATAAAAGAGTTTGGATGGCAATGGGTATTTCCGTCGCATCGCATGGCTAAAGATCCGAGAAGCGGTGAGCGGCGCAGGCATCATGTCGGCGAAGATTTCTTTGCAGACTCCTTCAAGTCATCGATTGATCGGGTCGGCCTTCCGAAAAACGCCGTGCCGCATTCTCTGCGCCACAGCTTTGCGACTCACCTTCTGGAAGGAGGTGCCGATATTCGAACCGTTCAGGAACTGCTCGGTCACGAAGACGTGCGCACGACGATGATCTATCTGCACGTGATGAACAAGCCCGGCCTCGCGGTGCGAAGCCCAGCGGATGCGTTGTAGCGCCGCGGGGCGGTGGGTTTTCGGTTTTCAGGATCGCAGATTATCTGCAGAGACCCCTCATCCGGCCTGGCGGCCACCTTCTCCCCTTCGAGGGGAGAAGGACGGTTTTGACTGTCCCCTCTCCCCTGCGGGGGAGAGGGCTAGCCTGCATTGCGCACCACGCACTTCTGTGCGAACGAAATTATTGACCGATTTCGAGCATCATCATGCGGCGACCGGAGCGACGGCTGAAGTGTCGCCGCGAGTATAAAACTTTCGAAATTTCATCAATTTTCACACGA
>JBDNHX010000104.1:0-13719 GCA_041688565.1 Planctomycetaceae bacterium | reverse complement strand
CTGATGCGGCAGAGCGTTCTGATGCGGCAGAGCGTTCTGATGCGGCAGGCTCCAGCGTCTTCCTTGGCGACGCCGATTCTCCGGACAATGTCAGAACTTCCACATCATGCTGCTCACGCAATTTTCTGAGCAGCTGAGCAGTCGATTCCGAAAGTCCCAGCTCAGCACGTCGGATTCGCGGTGTCTCGTCAAACAACGCTAACGCCGTCTGCAGCGAGGGATCGCCCGAACGAACGAGCTCGTTCACGTTGTCTTCAAACGCACCCCGGATGGATTCTTCGATCGTTTCGCTGGCGGTAACAAAGCTCAGAATCTGCGGTTGAATCGTTTCCAGCGTGGCCTCCGCAGGACTCATCGCCGCCTCAAGCGGCTGCAGGACTTTCTCATTCAGTTGTTCGCTCAGCGATTGAGGCAGTTTTGTCTGAACAGCCTTCATTCTCGCCTGCCACGCGGCAACTGCTTTGCGAACGACATCGAGGTCAAAACCGAGAATCGTTCCGGGCGTCATGCCGATGGCAGCGCCAGCATTTGCAGCTCCTGAGCCCGCGTTAGTCGGACCATCCACCGGCGGAGTTGCAGCGTTCGGTGATTTGATCGCCGACAGTTCGAGAAACTCTGACCGGGCCTCCGCAAAATCGTCCGCCGCATCCAGCAGAGACATGTCGACATGACTGCCGCTCAACCAGCCCAGTTGTTCGGCAATCAGCAATTTACGACCGGTCGCCATATGACGGTCGTTCATCGTCATGCTGCGTGAGCCATCAAGATAAATTTTGACTCGCCCAAGTTCGCCAATGATCGTGCGATGATGCAGCACCGGGCCGGTCAGCACCATGATCCCCAGGAAGAACGCCAGCGATCGCAGCAGCGGCAGAAACCAACGCAGCCCGCGCGGCAGGTCGAAACTTTCACGCCGGTAATATCGCCACGAAAGCAGTCCGGCGATCAGAGCAAGACCGAGCCCCAGCCAGAGAGGAATGTCACCGACAAAACGCAAGGTTGTCATAGTCGGACCCTCGCGAAACGCTGTTGCAACACGAGTTCCATAAACATAAACACCAACAGGGCGATCAGAACAAACTTCCAGATTTCCTGTCCATGCCGCCGCAAACGATCCTGCTCCAGATACTCGGCCGGCGTATTCATCAACGTAGCCGACATGCCTTTGGCGAGTGAGACCAGAGCCGGTTTATCGCTGACGGACAGGTCCGATTCTTCTCGTGACGTTTCCGCGACAAAGTGCAGCGTTTCCGGAGCCGGCGTCGAAACCGCATAGATTCCCGGACGCTGGGTACCATCAAATCGGGCCAGCTGCGTTTTTCCCTGAGCCACTGTTTCCACCGTTCGCCGTGAACCGTCCGGTGTCACGACGGAAAGCGTCAGCGGTGCTTCAGCGTTGGGAAAAACAGCGACCGCCGGATCGCCGGTCGAAATGTTGCGGGGCGGTAATGCCCCCGAGGCCATGGTGGTCACCACTTGCTGCATCAGCGGAACATAGAACGGCCGCAGCGGTAGATCGGACCAGTCGGCATCACACGTGGTCGCCCATTGCATGACCGTTCCTTCTCCGAATCGGCGTTCCACTAGCAATGGGTTTCCAGTGTCCAGCCGCAACAGAATATTGCTGGCGGCCGGAGTGCTGGCGGGCTGGCCACTGGCAGCGGCATCGGTCACGCCGGCGCTGACGGCTGTGACTGGCAGTTCATGCCACTGTCGTATTTCCGCGGTCGACAGATCACCGTTGGCCGCCTGATTGAAGAACTCAAGTGCTGGATGATCAAAATGCTGAGTGACGATTTTGGAGGATGACCCGGTCTCATTGATCCGGCCACGGGGTTCACCAAAAGGAGCTGGCAACAGGCCGGTTCCGTTGGAAAACATTTGTTCGCGGTACCAGGTTAAATCAATCCGATTTCCCGCACACACCAGCAGTGCGCCGCCGTCCTGCACAAACCCGGTGAGCCCCGTCAGTTGTGCGGGTTCGAGTTTTGCGACGTTGGCCAAAACAACCACGCGGGCAGTCTTCAATCGTTCGTCGGTGATCTCATTGGCCTTAATTGTCTGAGTTGTCACGAGGTCCGTGAGGCGAACTCGGCCGAAGGTATACGGAGTCAGTGCAATCGACAAATAATCGGTTTCACTTTGCAGCGGCTGGCCACTGGGATCGCCATCCACCAGAAGCACATTGATGCTGTCCCACAAGGAGACCGCCGCCGCATAGCGATTATCTTCCTTCAGCGGATCATCGATCATCACTTCGATTTCGATCACATGAGAGCCAGGCTTGTCGAAGGTGGACGGGAAAAGAACCTGCGTCGTCCCGTTCGCCGACAACGCGATTTGAGACACCGCGGATTCCTCGCCATCCAGCCGCAACACGACTCGAGCATTGTCGACCTGCGTCAATCCAAAGTTCCGCAGATTGGCTCGCACGGAAAACTGCTGACCGACTCCCAGCGCCCGTCGCGGAAACTCCAGCGATTCCACTGCAATATTTCCCTGCACAGGCCCGCCAATCGGCAACAGAGTGACCTCAGGCTTAATCTTCATCGCCGCCAGCTGCTGACGAATCACGTCCCCGGGATCCGAACCGCCCGAAGACCAGTCGGCCGGCTGAAAGTCGCTGATGACGATCAACTCGCGACGTGCGTGAGTCATGCCGGACAGCGTCGCCACGGCTTCATTCAACGATCCTTGCATATCACTGGCTCCGTAACCAGCACGCAGTTGACGCAGTCTGCGAACAACGGCCTCCGGATCAAACACCGGCTGATCGAACAGCGGAGTAGCTCGGCCACCGGTTTGAATCACTGCCACTTCTGATCCGCGACTGGCCGCTCCGACAATTGTGCAGGCTGCCTCAATCGCGCTTGTGAACCGAGTGCCCGCCTGATGAACGGTGTCCATCGAATAGCTGTTGTCGAGCAGGATCACCAGCGAAACGGGCGAGTCCCCTTCCAGTAGCCGCGATCCGGTCAGAACAGGCCTGGCCAGACACATCGCCAGCAGGATCGGGATCGCGCAGCGAACCATCAGCAAGATTATCTGATCGATCTGAAATCGCTTGTGATTCACTTTAATGACAGATTCCAGAAGGTGCATCGCCCCCCATTCGACTGTCTTAAATCGACTGCGATTCAGAACGTGGATCACCAGCGGAATTACAAACGCGGCCGCACCAAACGCCAAAGCGGAATTGAGAAACGTCATCGCCCTTTCCTTCTCATTGCTAAATAAGAGGCCAGACAATCCGCGTGCGGCTGGTCGGTGGTCATCGGAACAAGGCTGATTCGGTGACGATTGCACCCTTTGGTCAACTGGTCGCGAAAGATCGCCAGCTTTTCGAGATAAGCACGGCGGATCTGCGCCGGATCGACCAGATGCCGATTGGCCGCCGCTTCCAGAGAAGCAAACTGCGTCCATTGGCGAAACGGGAAATCCAGTTCATCCGGATCCCAGATTTGGAAAATCATGATTTCATGATTGGCGTGACGAAACTGAGCCAGAGCTTTCATCAGCTGATCCACATCTCCAAAGAGGTCAGAGATAATGATCAGCAGACCGCGTCGATGCATCTTCACGACCATCTCGCGGAACACATCGCCCAGCTCCGTTTCGAACTGCGGTTTCTGAGACTTAAGTTCGTTCACAATCACCTGCAAATGATTGGGACGGGCTCGCGGCGGGATGTAACGCCGCACCTGCTTGTCGAACGTCACCAGCCCCACACTGTCCTGCTGCTGCAGCATCAGATAGGCCAGACATGCGGCCGTTCGGACTGCATAGTCATGCTTGGTGCTGCCATTGCTGCGGGAGCCGCTGTACGCCATCGAGCCGCTGGAGTCCAGCAGAATCGTGCAGCGAAGATTGGTCTCTTCTTCGTACTCACGAATATACAGCCGATCCGTTTTGCCGAACAGCTTCCAGTCAACCGTCCGAATATCGTCGCCCGGAACGTACGAACGATGTTCCTTGAATTCGACACTGAAGCCTTTGTGAGGCGACCGATGCAGCCCCGAACAAAAACCTTCGACGACTCCTTTGGCAAGGACCTGCAGGTTTGAAAACCGGGCGATGTCGCCAGCTGACAGAACGTCCGAAACGTGTGCCATGGGAATGATCAATGCAGAAGAGATAAAGATCAACGAAAACGAACGGCAATAAGACTCACTTCGTAGCGGAACGCGCTAAGCGTTTCGATTGACTGCTCACTTCAGTAGCGGAACGCGCCAAGCGTTTCGGCTTTCTTCTCGACAGGCCAGCATTCCAAAATCCCTTGTGTATTCCGCTACACCGATTCGTTTTTTGAGCAAGTTTCATTGGCCATCACCAGCGGCGCGAACGGCGGGCATCGCTGAACCCCGCAGAACGATCGTTTACAGCAGTTGCTTCGACACTTTTGGCAGCTCACGCAGCAGACGACGAATCACGTCATCCACGCTGACGCCTTCTGCTTCGGCATTGAACGTCGGCACGATGCGATGACGAAGCACCGGAAAGGCCAGAGCTTCCACATCATCCCGAGTCACATGGTGTCGCCCATGCAGCAAGGCTCTGGCTTTCGCCGCAAGGACAAGTTGCTGGCAGGCACGCGGCCCCGGGCCCCAGTCGATCAGTTCCTTTACCCATGTTGCAGTCGAAGGATCTTTAGGTCGGGCTGAACGGACAAGGTCGAGCACAAAATTCTTCACATGATCTGGCAGAGGCACCAGCCGCACGGTCTTCTGACATTCAATAATTTCCTCGCCTGAAACCACAGGTTCAGGTTTTGCAGAAAGAGTCGACGTCGTTCGATCAATGATTTCTCCTTCTTCATCACGCGTCGGATAGTCGACGATGACGTTGAACAAAAAGCGGTCTCGCTGAGCCTCCGGCAGAGGATAGGTTCCTTCCTGCTCAATCGGATTTTGCGTCGCCAGAACAAAGAACGGTTCCTCCAGACGATATGTCGTTCCGCCCACGGTGACTTCGTGCTCCTGCATGGCTTCCAGCAGAGCGGCCTGTGTCTTGGGAGGCGTACGATTGATTTCGTCGGCCAGCAGCATTTGAGTAAAGATCGGCCCTTTGTCGAAAACCAGATCCCGATGCCCGGTCTCGCGGTTCTCCTGAATAATGTCCGTTCCTGTGATGTCGGCAGGCATCAAGTCGGGCGTAAACTGAATCCGACGAAACGTCAGACTCATGGATTCTGCCAGCGAACGCACCATCAGCGTTTTCGCCAGGCCGGGGACACCTTCCAGCAGACAGTGGCCGCGAGCCAGAATTGCAATCAGCAGCTGCTCAACGACTTCATCCTGCCCAACAACAATTCGGCCAACCTGCTCACGAATGCGCCTGCACGCTTCAACCAGTCGCGCTGCTCGTTCCTGATGATCGGCCGAAATCGTCTCAGTGGCTGGAGGCATACAATCTTCCTTCGGGAGGCTGGGTTGCCGGGCTGGAAAGCGGCAAACCACAACGGACAAAACAGCAGCGGGCACACGTGAAAATGAGTCTACAAACTCCCCAACCGCTTGTCTTGTCACTTTGGTGCGTTTGGGAGATTGCCAGCATTCGATGAATCCTGGTTTCGTGACAGGACAGCTTCATGCGATTGGCAGCTGAGCAACGACGTAAAGCAATCCACAGAGAACGACGCGTTTCCCAACTCCCCATTCCGAGCCTCTTCATGCTGGCTCCCCACGGTTCGTTACTTCCCCCGTAGCTGACCCCGTCGCGTACTTGTTCGGAGTTACAGTTGGTAGACTGCATGCCTTAGCCGATCTTTTTGCCGTGGCGGCTTGCAGAATCTACGCGGCACCGGGCGGTTCAATTCTGCTGGGCAGTCCGGTCGACATCAGGATGCATTCATCAGTTCCTGGCGGACTTCGGTCATCACTCGCTGGACATCGTCGAGGAACTGGACGTCTTCGGCGAGTGACGGGAACTGGGACTTCTGGATCTGAAGCATGAACCATTGTCGTTCATTGGCGGGCGGGCGGTTGTTGACCGCTTTCCAGTCGATCGATTCCAATGCGACACACAGGACTACGGCCAGACGACGTTCCTCGACCGCACGGATAAACATCATCCGTTCCACTGTTCGCCGACAGGAATCGACAAAGCGGTCCGTGTTTTGAGCCGCAGTTGCAGTTGATACTTCTGCAGCCGAGGCGTCTGCGGCCACAGTGCCGTCGTCCGTCGTTACAATCTTCGGTGGGTCCATCATCAGCGGTTCCACGGGCAGGAGCAGCATGATCACACTTTCCCATTCATCGCCCATCGATGCGGCCACGGGAACTTCAAGGGCTTTGAAAACCTGCAGGTGCATGACCTGTTTTAGAAGTGCCTGGACGTGCTTCTTTTCAATGTGGGTTGCAGAGGCCGAATGGATGACTCCAGCCACGTGCTTGTGGTCGCGGGCCCATTTGGGCTGGCGGGCGATGTAGGTTTGCAGGGCATCGGCTTCCGCCTGCTGCATCACGGTCGAATAAGAGTTCCGTGTGCCGGTCTTCACAATCTGTTGGCGAAGAAATCCTTCACGAAACGCATTGCCCGTTCCCAACTGGTCGAGAGTTCGAGCGTAGATGAAAATGTCACCCTTCTTCAGTTCAATGGGGCTGGTTCTGGCGGGGATGGACCAACTGGCAAAGCTCTCCTGAATGGACACGCCGCCGAGCGGGCGAAAGTGCATATCCAACGGCCGAAATACGGCCACCGCTTCTCCATTGTCGAGTGCATGGGCGTCGCCCATATCAAAAACAGCCTGGCCACGATCTCCGTGCTGGACTGTGCCGATAAACCAGACAATTCCGACACCGTCCGTTTTCGGAGCCTCTTCACCATGCGCCGGATGCACCGATGGAAGGAACAGAGACACGGAAAGGCCGGCAAAAGCCAGGCACAGGCGTGAGGACGGGGATTGGTGCATGTTGGGTCTCGAAATCGCGGCATCGGTCACAATGCGAGGATGAATTCAAACCCAGCATAACCATTTTTGCAACGCTGTGGCAAAGACAATCCCGATTCGCAGCCGTCTGGAACCCAGGGCCGCGGTCCCCGAGTCGACTCAATCGCCATAACTGAAAGAGTTTGGCAGAGATTTTGAGGAGCGAGGTGCGAGGAGCTGGCAATCAGGCGGCGGCGAGAAGCGCGAGTTCGTCGGAATTGACGGCTACGATGGCGATCCCGAACTTGTCGGCGATGGCAGCTACTTCTTCGGGATTGATCATGATTGTCATCCCGGCTTCAATCGCCAGAACTTTTCCACCGGACTCATGCATCGTCTTGATCGTATCCGCACCGACGGTGGGCACATCAAAACGCATGTCCTGCCTTGGCTTGGCCACCTTTACAACCGTGAACCCGCCACGACGGCAAAGTTCGCCTGCGCGGCGAATGCACCGGTCTGTTCCTTCGATCGCTTCAACGGCAATCACTGCGGTGTCGTTAATCACCACAGTTTGGCCGATATCAAGACGGCCCATTTCGCGAGCCATCTCCCAACCAAATCGAATGTCTTTCCACTGGGCACTGGTCGGACGTCGGCTGGTCAGAAAACCGTGTTTCACAAGAAGCTCCGGGCAATATTTCAGGGCTGAATCAAAAATCAGGCCGTCACGTTCGAACTCACGAATCACCGCAAGCAGCAGAGTGTCGTCTTTTTTGTTTTCATGTGCGTACCGAACCCACATGTGGATTGCACGCCAGTCAGGCATCAGCCGGATCCAGCGGAATGGATGAAAGAGAACCGTCTTTTCGATTTTGCCGGCCATGATGATCCGTTGGACCTGCGCTTTTCGAAACAGACGGATCGCCTTTCCGAAACGAGCCAATGGCGCATAACGAAATTCATCACAGGCGTCGTACAGTTCTTCGGACGCCATGCCGGCCACGCCGAGACCGAACACATGATGCCCGGCGTTGCGAGCGGCACGGGCGAAGCGAATCGGAAATTCTCCGGCCCCGGCAAGTAGTCCCAGTCTCATCGGCGGGATCTGTTCGACGTCCGGCACGGCGTTAAGCAACGCCGAGCGCGGTCGCACAAAAGGCAGGATCTCGGGATTAGAATCAGAGAATTTCATTGAGCACACGAAGTCGATTGAAAGACAGGCAGATTAAAGGCGTGGAAAAATGGCAACGGGTGAGAATCACGGCAGAATTCCGGAGTTCGCGACTTTCAACTTTCAGGCCGCAGCAGCATCGGAGGCTTCGGCGGTCAAGGGAGTCAACACGGGTTGCAGACGAATTCGCAGGGACTCCAGTTCTTTTTCCATCTTCTTAACAGTGTCGCGAATCTCCGGCAGGCGACGCAGAGCCATCAGCTGGCGAGTCGTCTCGGCAACCGGTCCGGCCGGTGCACCCAGATACGACTGCCCCCCCGGCATATCCCGATGAACTCCGGCCTTCGCACCAATGATGGCGCCATCGCCCAGATGAACGTGATCAGCGATCCCGACCTGGCCGGCGCAAACCACATAATCGCCGGTCGTAACTGAGCCCGCAAAACCAACCTGCGACACGATCAGATTGTGGCGACCAATTCGACAGTTGTGAGCGATCATGACCTGGTTGTCGATTCGTGAACCTGAGCCTATGACTGTTTCACCAATCTTCGCACGGTCAATTGTCGTACCAGCTCCGATTTCCACATTGTCACAGATCCGGACGGTGCCATAGTGCGGCAATCGCTCATGTCCGCCGTTGACAAACCGGTAACCAAAACCATCCGCACCAATCACACACGCGGCATGAATGATCACGTGACTTCCGATCAGCATTCCGTTGTATAGAACCGCGTTCGGATAGATCGTGACATTGTCACCCAGCTTACATCCGTCTCCGAGCACAACCCCGGCGTGAATGTCACAACTGTGGCCGACCGTAACATCTCGCCCAATGACCGCGAGCGGGTGAATGTTGGTATTGGCGCCGATCTCTGCAGATGGATCAACAACAGCTCGCGGCGAAACTCCGATTCGAGGACGACTGTGCTGTGGGCGAAGAAGTCCGGCAATGGACAGAAAAGCGGGCTCCGCTTCCGGGACGAGCAAAAACGTCCGATCTGGAAACGCGGCCAGCTCATTTCTTACGGCCAGAGGTACCACGACCACTTTCGATTGTGACAGCTTGAGTCGCGGAACGTTTTTCAGGTCACCGATAAAGCTCAGCTGCAGCTCGGTGGCGCGATCGACGACTTCGACATCGTTAATGGACCGGGAGGCATCGCCAAGTATTTCGGCGTCCAGAATCTCGGCAATTTCCCGAGCGGTCAAAGTTTTTCGCGTAGTTCCAGAGTTCATCGAGCCCTCCATGTGCTCGTTCGGGTGCCGACTGAGCAGTTTCATTCGTTTTCGAATGATAGGCCCATTCGGGAATTTGATGCAAGACGAAGGTTGGAGGGGCGAGTTTTTAAGGGTTCTTGGTTCTTGGCTTGGGGCGTGGGGCGTGGGGCGTGGGGCGTGGGGCGTGGGGCGTGGGCAACGCCGTTAAGGTTTTTTGTAGCCGGATTCGTGAGAATTCGGACATTTGCCAGGAAACTCCTCCGAAGTCTCACGACTTCGGCTACGAAAAACGGCTCTTTTCCTCGACGAAAAATCTTCAACGGCGTTGGGGTGTGGGGCGTCAAACGAAAGAAGGACGGGAGGGCCCGTCCTTCTTTGATGAGTTACGATATTGCAGCGGCCGGATTAACGGAGACTTTTGGTTTTCTCCGCGGTTGAACGTCCTTTAGCTTCCGCTTTTTCGGCTCCTGCTTCTGCTGCGGGCGGAGTAACTTCCAGCTTCTTGCCCTGAATCAAAGCATCCACAGCATATTCAAGGTTGGCGGTTGTGATGCCACCTTCAACAGTGCCATCCTTGTTGACGATGAACATGGTTGGAACAGAGACGATTCCAAAGCCAAAGTCGCCCGGCTGCTGACCTTCTGCCTTTGGCACATCACGCAGGTTCTGCCAAACAAGTCCGTGCTGCTTCAAGTAGGCCGTGACGGCCGCGGTGTCGGTGTCCATGTTGACGCCGAGAATTTCAAACCCGGCTTTCTGATGTTTTGCATAGACCGCTTTGATGGCTTCCAGGTCGTCGGTGAAGGGCTGAGCATAAGAGGCCCAGAACACGACGAGCAATACCTTGTTCTGATACTGTGTTGATGAACCTGCCTGGCCTGCAAGATTCTTGCCGGACAGCTGCAGTTTCTTGCCTGTCAGCGTCAGTCGTCGTAGCGCGCCCTGAGCCTTAACGCCGCCTTCTGTTTCCGGATAATTCTTTGCCAGTTGAGCGTACCAGGCTTTCGCGTCATCAATTCGCCCCATCAGTTCATAGCTGATGGCCAGCTGAACAACAGCGTCGGCCGCGTCTTCCGATTTTGGCCACTGGCGAGCAAAGGATTCCAGTTGCTCGAACCACCACTTCTGAGTCGTTTCACGCGACTTGGCCGCTTCAGCCGGGGCGATCTTCTCATCGTTCTTCAGTCGAACAGCGTATTCCGCCATCAGGCGGCGATAGAAAATATAACCGAGCAGCGGCTGGTTAGCTTTTGCGGCTTCCTGCAGAGCAATCAGTCGCGGAAGTCCTTCCGGATAAAGTCCAGACTGAGTTGCGGTGGACAGGCTGTCTGTGAATTGCTGAATCCACTGCTGCCGCTCTTCATCCGTGCGCGACATTTTCACCAGCTCTTCGCTGATGTTAGCGCGCTTGACGTTGTAGTCGGCGAACGCTTTCGGCAATGCATCCGGCGCCGGACTGGCTTCATCGATTTTCTGGAGGTCACTGAGCAGCTTCTGCATTTCATCCGACATTTCAGCCTGCAGAGCAGCCGGTGAGGATTCGCCTGTCCCGATTCGTGGCTGCATTAAAATGCCGCCAATCTGAACGATGGTTTTTCCGGTCATATCGAGCGGACTTGGGACCTGAAGCAGTTTCCAGGTTTCGCCGACCTGTACCATTTCCCCAATAGAGATCAGGTCCAGCTTTTCACCATTCTGCACATAGGCCATCGCATTTTCGAAGACGACGACATCCCGAGCCGTGCCCAGATCGTCCGCCAGAATCAGACCTGGCAACGGAGCATCGAAACGAACCCACTGGCTCTTCGAGTTCAGTGATTTCGGATCCGCCAGAGCGGCCTGTGCCTTCTTTGAAATGTCGGCTGTCGCTTCCTGAACCTGCCTGGCCAACGCAGCCGGAAGTCGCAGTGCCTGAATATCGGCATCGTTGACCATCACAGTGCTCAACATCTGCAGGTCGCCGTTGATCAGTGCCTCAACCGCCACACGGGCGGCTTCCTGAGCCGAGATTACTTTCCAGGAATCAATCTTGCCATCTTCATTCTGATCGATACCCCATCGTGTTCCGCCCCAGTTCATCCAGCGAAACTGATCGGGCTTTTTATTCTTGTTGGTGTCGATGTCGCGATAAACTTCCAGACCAAGGTGGTAGTAGCGAAACTGATCCGGGGCACCGTCACCGTCGGAGTCTGTGAATCGACGCAAGACCTCATTGGCCGGACCCGTGATGACGTAACTTCCCTTTTCAAGCGTCAGCTGACACTTCGACAAATCGGCGGCGGGCGGCGTGTCGTACTCCACAGGTTTCTGAGTGGGCAAATACCCTTTCAGCAGTGTTTCCGCGGTCGGTTTTTGCGCCTGAGCTTCTGCTCGGGGCGTCATCATCAGAGCACAAACGAAGCCTAAAATTACGGCCAGTGGTGTCCGATACTTCACCACGAATGAGTGTGCTCGCACAGCAAGTTCCCACCGCGCCAGACCATGATTGTTTATTGCGCAGTCGTGCTGGCGAAAGGATTCTTGACGCATCCCTGCTACTCCGTCCAAATAAGAAAAACCAGTTCCTCAGTACTGTTCCGCTGTCCTCATAGCGAATCTGCAATTCACCATTTGCGGCAACAACTGCCGGAGTGTATGCAAATTGGCAAAACCAAGTCATCCCCTCTTTTGATCCGTTTTCTTATAGGGAAAGACGATCTATCCTTAAAGTTGCCGGTGATCCGCTTTCCCTCCGTTTCCTCTTCCGAGTACCATCTTTCTGCGTGTTGCCTGGTTTTTGTCTGCTCCGAGGTGTGTGTTTCCGGAAGTGCTGGTTGAAACCGCTCCAAAGTTTAAAATGTGACGAATCAAGGGCGTGCCTGAGCGAAGAAGAATTATGTCTCGACTAGAAAACGACAATCCTGCAGGAACATGGTCCCAGTCTCGCCGTGAAATGATGCGAGCGATCGGTGGAGGCGCCGGAACGCTCGGGATGCTGACGGCTTTTGGCCCGCAGACGTTCGGTGAAACTCGGCCGTCTCAATTTCCAGCAAAGGCAAAGCGAGTCATCCATTTGTTTATGAATGGAGGCCCGTTCCAGGGAGACTTCTTCGATCCCAAGCCTGATCTGTTGAAGTTCGCCGGGCAGCGTCCGGCAGAGGCCGATCTTCGAACGGAACGCCGCACTGCCGGCTTGCTGCCATCGCCGTTTCGATATCGTCCAGCCGGTGAAAGTGGAGTTCCTGTCAGTGAACTTCTGCCGCTGACGGCAAAGTGTATCGACGATATGTGCATCATTCGGTCGACCTACACCGACAATCCAAACCATGGCCCCGCGCTGCTGTTGATGAATAACGGAACCATCCTGCCGACTCGGCCAAGCATGGGGTCGTGGATGTCGTATGGACTGGGCTCAGAAAATTCTGACCTGCCGGCGTATATTGTTCTGTGTCCAGGCAAGCCGGTGCGTTTCTCGATTCTGTGGACGAGCGCGTTTCTGCCGGGGTCGCACCAGGGAACTTTTATCAATCATTCAGATCCCGTGCCCGACAAGCTGATTCCTTTTCTTCGCAACAGCGGAGCTACTCGGGAATCTCAGGCGTCGCAGGTCGCTCTGATGACGCAGCTGAACCGTATTCATCTGGATCGATCCGGCCCCGACGGCCAGCTGGAAGGACGTCTGCAGGCAATGGAGACCGCCTTTCGAATGCAGTTCACGGCTACGGACGCGTTTGATCTGCAGAAGGAATCGCAGGAGACTCGTGAGCAATACGGCGCTGGTCATTTTGCCAACGGCTGTCTTCTGGCACGACGGTTGAGCGAACGCGGAGTCCGCTTTGTGCAGGTCTATTATGGCGATGGGCAACCGTGGGACACTCACAGCAATCATACCGAATCTACAAAGAACCTGGCTCGTGATATCGATCGTCCAATCGCCGCTCTGTTGACGGACCTGAAACAGCGCGGCCTGCTCGACGAAACATTGATTCTATGGGGCGGTGAATTCGGACGAACGCCGACGTCAGAAAATGGCAACGGCCGCGATCATAATCATTATGGTTTTACAACCTGGATGGCTGGCGGCGGTATCAAGGGCGGCATGACGTACGGAGAAACGGACGACTTCGGATTTCGGTCGGTTCACGATCGAGTCCACGTGCATGATCTGCATGCCACGATTTTGAATCAGCTGGGAATCGATCACGAACGCCTGACGTTCCGCTACGCCGGTCGAGATTTCCGACTCACCGACGTCGCCGGCAAGGTCATTCAGGAGATCGTGACATAGCCGTGTTGTCTGCTGCTGGGATGTGATCATCAGCCCCCGCAAAGGCGCGGGACATGAAAAAACAGTCCTTCTCCCCTCGAAGGGGAGAAGGTGGCCGAAGGCCGGATGAGGGGTTTTCTGTGTGCAGCGTGGTTCATCTAACCTCGCCGCAAACACAAGCCCCCTCACCCTGGCCCTCTCCCCCGCGGG
>JBDNHX010000543.1:0-12158 GCA_041688565.1 Planctomycetaceae bacterium | reverse complement strand
CAGTGGTCTGTACCCAGAGACTGTGAGCTTCCTTTCCGGCCGGCCATCCATATTCATGCGCATGCAGCGGCCAGTGGTCTGGCCCGCAGCCCATAATAGGATTTTCCATCAGCAGGCTGGCACAGTCCTTCCATAGATCGAGTCGGCTTTGAGCCGATGCTTCACGAACCCCATCATTCTCGGAGAACGTGTCAAAGAAGCGGTCGCGAACTTCCGGTCCAGCCAGTACAACAGCGGCCAGCAGGCCGCCGGCAAACATCATGTAGTGCGTGGTTGTTTTCTTAATGATGAAGAAGGACACGCCGGCAAAGACGACGCAGGCCAGCATAGCACCGCGCGAGAATGAAAACAAAATGGCATGACCCATGAACGCTGCACACGCGGCAATAACGGCCTTCTTCCAGACGGCTTCTTCGTGGAGAAACAGAAAGAAGGCGACGCCGAGGGCCGTGACCAATCCGATCGCCGCTGAATTGTTGTCGACTCCACCAAAGCCGATATGCCACAGATAGTTGTAGCCACTGAAGTACCAGCTGTTCATTTCCATTGCGACATAACCTTCGCAGATGACAATGGTCCAGGCCAGTCGTTTCAAATCGGTGATGTGGCGAGCTGTGGTGACTCCCACAAGAAAGGGCAGCAGAATTTTGGCCTGCTGTTCCACGTAGTACCAAGCATGAGCCGGGCTATCTGCCTGAAGGGCCAGAAACACGGACCAGACCCAGGACCCGACAAAGAGCATTACGATGCGCCGGCCTGGTCCCAGATCCCAGTTACCGCAGCAGCGAACAAGCCAGTTTAGCAGCATGGCTCCGGCGACGATCAGACTGAATCGTCCGCCCGAGATATGACTACTCCAGAGAAACTCGGGGCGCAGAATGGCGAGTGCGACATAGGCCAGAAAGCCGTAGTAAGGACTGATGAAGGATGTGGAGACACCCAGCACAGTCAGCAGCCATGTGAAGATCAGCCCCTTCATTTAGACACCTCAGTATCGCTTCGGATCCATGGCTCCGGCTGTTCGAGCAACTGATCCAGAGCCGCCAGGCAATGGTCCCAGGAATGATGCAGCTGCACGAATGCAGAACCTGCCATTCCCAATTCCTGCTGCAGGCTCTGGTCATCAAAAACGCGGGACACAGCCTGAAACCATTCGGCAGCGGAATCTGCACGCAGCAGATGCAGACCGGGCTCCGCGGCCAGGCCCTTGAGAGGCGCTGGTGAGCAGATGACGGGCCGTCCGCAGGACATGGCTTCCAGAACCTTGTTCTGAACGCCTCGCGCAATCTGCAATGGCACGACGGCGCAAGTCGCTCGGTGCAGCCATGGACGCACATCGGGAACGGAGCCAGTGACTTCGATGCCTGAAATTGATGCGAGCGCCCGAACTTCTGCAGTCGGAGATTTTCCAACCACGCGGAACATTGCCGCCGGATAACGCTCACGAATTTTCGGAAATACGTTGTTCGCAAACCAGACGGCCGCGTCCGCATTCGGCTTGTAATTCATCACACCGACAAAGACGCACGAAAATTTGTCGACTGCGACATCAGGGGCAGGGGCAAAGTATCGAAAGTCCACTCCGTTACCCACGGCCGCAATTCGTGTGGTCTGGCAGAACGAGCGAAACAGACTGCATTCCGCGTCACTGACGACAAGCAGTCGGTCACAGGTTTCGGCCAGTTTTCGCTCCACCTGACGCAGGCGTTCGCCTTCCATGCGATAGACTCGCGACATTGGAAATCCGGCTGTGGCGGCATAGTCGAACCATTTCTGGCTGTCGACATCAATCAGATCCACCCAGCGGGTTGCCGGTTGATTTATAAAAGGCGAAAATAGATACCGAGCCACGCCCGATGACGATGCTATTAGAGCGGTATAAGAAACACCCTTGTCCCAGGCGATCAATGTCCGCTTCAGTTCTTCGCAGTCAAACAGCCCTTCGGTAACGGTGCCACCCGACAGCAGCGAATACAGCCCTGCGATGTATCGTTTTTTGCCGGCATGCGGAATCACTGCCAGGCGATGTGTGACCTTGCGCAGTTCGATCATCGTGGCGACGGTCACAGGTTCATCGGCCAGACAAACCAGATCCACGTCGGCTCGTGTCGCGAGATACTTCAGGACGTTCCACGTACGAATACGGTCGCCTCGATCTGGCGGCCATGGAACGCGGTGAGTGATGTAAAGGATTTTGGGACGCATTGGATAGAGTTGCCAGATGCGGACGTCGCATCAGTGAAGTAGAAATCAGTTCATCAGTGCGAAGTTAGGAGGCAAAGTGTTTCAAACATATTTTTGGGAAGACTGCTGAACGCAGTCTCGTGGCCGCATCCCGGAGGGGCCGTCTGTGCTTGTCAGCATCGTGGCTAAAGGACTCGTCGGCATTTTGTTTCGAATGTGCTTTCTGCCCGCCCGCGGCCGAGTAAGCATCCAGCACTTCGGTCATTGTGCCCAGGCGGAACTCCGTCAACATCTTTGACAGTTTTGGCGCCATGGTCCGCAGGTTTTGATAATGGCGAAAGCGTGACTTCAGCGAAGCGGCGATGCGGGGCTGTTCGACATCGACTTCCCACGGATGCAGATAAACATTCAGCGGCCGCCCTGCATTGCGAATCTGACGCAGCAGGCGCGACGTGATAGCCCATGGGACCAGACGCAGGTAGCCGCCTCCGCCAACGGGGACGGTGAGTCCCGCGATCTGACAGGTCATACCGGGGAATTCACGAATCTGGCCCGCTGGTCTGGCAATTACATGGGGCGATTTTGGAGAACCGGGAATTCCATATCGATCGTGGCGAATCGGATAAATACTGGAATCCACTTCGAAGCCTTCTTCGATCAGGATATCCAGCGCCCAAAGAGATTTCTGAGTGATCGAAAAACTGGGCGCACGGAACAGTTTGACCGCCATTCCTGTAATGGACTGCAGCGTATCGCGTGCCTGGACCAGGTCACTGCGAAATCGCTCGGGCCCCAATTCATAGACAAGCTGATGCCAGTGACTGTGACATCCAATTTCATGGCCAGCCGCCTGAATTTCACGGACCAGGCCGGGATACCGTTCAGCCACCCAGCCCAGAATGAAAAATGTTCCGCGCGTATGATGTGCGGCAGCCAGTTCCAGGATCCTGCGAGTACTCTGCTCAACGCGACATTCGTAATGATCCCAGTCGCTGGGACTGATCACGGACGCGAAGGCTGAGACCTGAAAGTAATCTTCCACATCGACCGTGAAGGTTCCATCAGGTTGTGTGGTCACAGGAAGCATGGGCTGGTTTGTCTTTACGTTCTGACTTCAACGGAAAATCGTACGGGCCGATGTTTAATTGTTTTTCGGGTGCAGACATCGTTGCGAATGCAGAGATGAGCCCATCGCGTGGCAACTCGTTGAGCCACCACGTTCCGGGCTCATTGTTGCTTTATGACTGGATCATCCGCACAACTTCCTGCTGATAGCCGTAGGTCTGTCGCTGGAAGTCCGAATCTGCTCCGACCATGATGGCGCCCAGCAGCGGAATCTGCAGGCTGCGGAGTGAGTCGCGTGCCTGAGTCACATACTGGACTCGGCTGTAATCCTTGCGAGTCGCCAGAAGAACGATATCCGCGTTCTGGGCAATCATGGATGGCTCTGCGACGAACAGCAGCGGTGAGGTGTCGATAATCACAAAGTCAAAGCGCGACTTCAGCTGCTGAATCAGACTGCGTCCTCCGTCGACCGCCAGCAACTGCTGAACACGCTGATCGACAGTTCCAGCACCGATGAACGTCAGGCCGGGAGCCTGTGTCTGCTGCCTAATATCATCCAGCGCTACTTCACCGCGCAGATATTCGCTCAGGCCTGGGCCCTGCTTGCCTTCGACCATCAGATGAGCGGACGGACGACGGAAGTCGCAGTCCACCAGAGCCACTCGTTTTCCGGTCCGCGCCAGACTGGCGGCCAGTTGGCAGGAAACGGTCGTCTTGCCTTCATTGGCGGAAGCCCCGGCGATCAGAATCGAAGCCGGACGTGAAGGATCAATGTGTCTCATCAAAAACGTTCGAACGACGTCCATGGATTCGGTAACCGCGCGATTCCATTCGTCATAATCAACTTTGCCTGCAAAAATTCCGAGGCCCAGCAGACCGCCGCGGTCGGGAGACGGAATCGTTCCGACCAGACGCAGGCCGACTTCGCTGGAAATGTCCGTGGCTGCTCCGATTCGATAGGAATACCATTCGAACAGTGTGAAGCCGCAAACGATACAGCCCAAAGTCGCGAGGCCCGCGAGGATCGACAGCTGAGTCTTCTTCTTCACTTCCGGCTCTTCCGGAATGTTGGCGTCCTGAACAACCGTAATTCGATCGGGTGCGTAAAGCTCGACTTCACGTTGAACCTTCGTTGTGCGCAGATCGTCACGCAGCTTGATGTCGGTTTCGATTTTTCGTTTCTCAGCTTCCAGTTCGATAATGCGTTTATTGAACTCGGTCAGGCGATCCTTCTGCTGTTCAACATCTGTCATGAGCTGTTCGCGCTGACGAACCAGATAATCCATCCGCGACACCGGGGCGCCGCCTGACTGCGGGGCCGTGCCGGCGCCCATTATCATCAGAATCTGCTGTTCCTGTTTCTTCATGTTTACCAGATCCGGATGATCCGGGTTTCGCAGCTGAGATTCATACTGTGCAATTCTCGTTCGCAGCATGATCAGGTCGCGCTGCAGTATCTGAGCCGGATTGATGGCTCCAACTGGCTCTGCCGCAGGAATTCCAGGCAGAGCCAGTCCCATCAGACCGTCCGTGTTCATCTGGCTTGGGAGGACTCCCTGTTGAGTCAGCGATGCGCGAGCCGCTTCTTCAGCACGAATTCGACTGTTGACTTCACGCAGTGTTTTTGAAAGATCGTCGAGATTATCCTGAACGAGTTTTTGCTGGATGATGGCTGTTTCGGGATCGAAGGTGCCAAGGTTCTCACCGAGTTTGTCAATCCGTTCCTGAGCCGCCACGACCTTCTTGTTGATCTCTTCAAACCGCTCTTCCAGCAGACGCAGTTCACTGATCTTGGCGTTCTTGGACATGTAAACCGCCTGATCCAGATAGGCATCCTTCACGGCGTTCAAGATCAAAGCCAGATCGCGCGGGTGTTCGCCTTCAAGGCTGACTTTCAGAAACTCGGCGCTGATCTGGTCATCGGCCTTCAGTCTGACCATTAGCCAATCGACCGGGTGTCCCACCTTTTTCAGAGTTGGACATTCGACAACCTGAGGAGTTCGCAAAGCGGCCGTGATCACCTGGCGGCTGAGCATATAATTCTTTTGAGACTCACGATAGGTCATGAAGTCTGTTTCCCGCTGAGGACCTTCGCCAAAGGCCAGCTTGCGTTCATTCTGCTCAATCTTCAGGATCGCTGAAGACTGGTACGTCGCCGGAATGAATTCCCAGACCGCGGCAGTCGCCAGCAGAGCCGCGGGAATGGCAATGGCAAGTGCCGGAACCCAGCGTCGGCGAAACGCAGTCAGAATTCCGATGGCCGTCAGTTCCCGACCCAGTGGTGCGGATCCTCTGCGGCCGGACATTCCATCCGGACGACTGCTGATTCGGTTAGGGGAATTCTGAGCGGCTCGCGGATCCTGAGTCTGAACGGTCATCGATGTCTCCGATTGCTGCGGCAGTATTCCGCAACCTCACATGACCAACGGTCTCGAAAAGCCCGTCGGATCTGCACAGACTGCCGGTCATCTGAACTCGGGAACACCCCGGGCGCTGTGGTTGACCTGTCTCAGCCTGCCGGAAACCTAGTTCAAAAAAATCCCGGGATGTCAGAAACGCGAAACAAATGACGCTGGCAGTGGACAACATGTGTTCGTTAAACGCAACCCTCGCAATCTGCACCGGTTGCAACGAAAAAAACGATCGCTCCGTAAAGAGCGATCGTTTTAGAAAGAAGCGCCCGGTGATCTCTCCCGCTGACTATTTGATTTCGCGAATTCGAATGTTTTTGAACTCCGCCCACATGGGTTTGCCTGCATGCAGCTGCAGTGCCAGAACGCCTTCCTTCAGAGCCAGGCTGGGGTCGTTGTCCGTGAAATCCAGAATCAGTTTTCCGTTCATGGTGTGCTGAATATGGTTGTCCTTGGCACTGATGATCACATCATTCCAGTCGTCGAGATGAAAAAGTTCTTTCCATCCCGCCTCGTCAATCAGAGTTGTGCTTTCTGTCTTTTTCCCGTCCGTTTCCCAGGAAGCCTTTTCACCCACCAGGCAAATCCGGCCGCGCTTGCCGCCTTCGTCGTAGATGAAACCCGAGATGTTCGGGAAATTCACTTCGTTGCGAAGTTCATGCTGATAACCGCGAACGATCCATTTGTTCCTGGGATTTCCCTCAGTGATGTGCTTTGAGCGATACTGAATGCCCGAATTATTCAACGCATTACAGCGGAAAGACAGACGCAGTTCGAAATCCTTTGTCGTGCCATCCTTCCAGATCAGAAACGTGTTGCCGTCCGCTTTCTTTTCTTCAGTGGTTTCGCCGTGAATGACTCCGTCTTTGACGTTCCACAGGTCCGGATTGCCGTCCCAGCCTGTCAGGTCCGTGCCATTGAACAGGATCTTCATGTCCGCTGTTTCCGCGGGGGCATCATCCGCGTGACCTGCTGAACAAAAGCCTGCAACCAACGTCAGAGCCACAACAAAACGCAACATATTGATCTCCGGAACACGCAAAAGATGGATTTGGGAAGGTCTTTTGGAGGCCTACTGTACGGTCAAAACGACCGCCATTCCACCGAATGGTATAGAAGTTCAACAGCTTACACGTTCAAGGGCTCCAGCCCTGGAACGCACTGTTAGAAGGCTCCCGCCTCCAAATCCCCATTAAACCACACGTGCATAACAATCAGCGAACTAAACACGATAGTCCCGGAAAACTGAAACGCTTCATTTGAGACTCCAACCCCACCACACTAAGCTGGCCCGGCTGTCCCGGAACGTCTAACCAAACCGTAGGGTATGACAAGCAAACCCAACCAGTGACAGCCTTCTATCGCTCACTAGATCTCGCGATCCACACCAGGGCTCCACCAGAAAAATTCAGTTTGCGACGGCACACCAACAAATCTCCCAGGACCAAATCCCGGCACCTTGAAATAAACGCACCCCTGACGGATTCACAACGAACGGCGAGCATGAACTTCGAAGTCTCAACGCAACGCTGTCCAAAGGCTCCGCCACTGCCGTCACGACGCTGGAGAGCAACGTCGCGGAGCTAATCCTGAAGGAATACCTTTCCGTCCAGACTCCCGTCGAGAAAGCGTCAGTCACTGAATGAGCCCGGAGGAACTGAAACAGCACATTCGCCAGATCACAGTGTGGAAACGCGGCGAACAGCGAGCACCGCATAAACCGTTGTTGTTGCTGTACGCATTGGAACGATGTCTGAATGACGGCTCCTTTCCCTCTTCCTTTCTTTGGGCTGGTTTTTCCTGCTTGGAGGTCGAGGGGCAGTTCGTGAGCAGTCGCACCGACGAGCGGCTTTTGAATCGCGCAATGCAAATTAATACGGTTGCCGTCCTTCAATGACAGTAAAAGTCCGATTCAACGGCAGATCAACCAGAATCTGTTGATCTCCATTGGGCCAGGAGATGACAGCCTTCTCAATATGCTGAATCTCACCGAGACCAAAATGAAGTATTTCTGATGAAGCAGAGGCAAAGCTGCCTCCATTCTTCAACTGCCTCAGAATCACTCGCCCAGAATCTGTATGAATCTCAACGACGGTTCCCGTCGGTATTCTGGTTCCGTGCTTTCCGATGAGTCGAATACCAATCCATTTTCGTTGAGGATTCTCAGATTCGTTCCGAAGCACTGCGACACTACTGTCGAGGCTTGAGATGATCAGATCAATATCTCCATCTTCATCAATGTCACCGGCCGAAACACCACGGGAACTATGAGGCGTGTGGAAAAAGTCTCCGGCATGTGCAGAGGCATCCAGAAGTTGCGCCCCGTCTTTGTTAGACAGTAACCATGGCGTCTGCAGAACCGTTGATTCTGCCGGATACTTGATCACATGACCATTGGCAACAAAAGCGTCTTCGTCTCCATCGTTATCAAAATCTGCGAGGACTGTTCCCCATCCAACTCTCTTCGTTGAAAGTAACTCAAGACCAAACCCTGTTGAGAGCTCCTGAAACAGCAGATCGCCAATATTCGCGTAGAAGCAAATTGATTCATGTTCATAATTTGTCACCCAGAGATCTGGTTTACCGTCCAGGTTGAGATCGCCACAATCCACGCCCATGCTGCCATTGACAGCGCCATTGCATCCAACGGCGGTACCAGATCTCCAGCCAATCTCTGTTAGCTCACCACCATCGTTCGAGTAGAGAAAATTTGGATCAGTGTCATTTGCAACGTAGAGATCCAGATCTGAGTCCAGATCAAGGTCGACCATGATTGCACCCAGGCCCTTGCTCGGAGTGCTCCGGGGCAGCGACTTTCTCAGGAATCGACCATCTCCATTCCCGGTGTAGAAATCATCTGTTATGCCCGAGAAACTGCGGGGCGGACAGATCTCCCTATGTCTCTTATCCGGGGACATACAAACCGGATGATTACCCAACGACCAGTCGGCGTAGCGCACCACATACAAATCAGCAATCCCGTCTCCCGTAACATCGCCAAACACTGCGCTCGAACTCCTTTCCTGTTCCGTCAATCCTGCGCTGTTTGCTGTCTCCAGAAAACTTCCATCACCCTGATTCAGGAAAAGAGTCAGCGCACCATAGCCGGTCAGCAAAACATCAGTGAATCCATCGTTATCAACATCATGAATCGTCACGCCATGACTGTAAGATACGGCTTGCTGAAGACCTGCCGGTTCATCGCAGCGTTGAAAAGCAATTCCCGTGTCTTGACGAAATAAACCGTTTTTCTCACCTCTTATGCCGGAAGCGGAAATATGACCGCCACCTGCAAAAAAAAGATCCAGCTTCCCATCCTGGTCGAAGTCAAAAATTCCGACACCTCCTCCCAAAGATTCCAGAATCGTCGACATTTCAGATTCGTGCGAATTTCGGTAGTGAAAACTGACGTTCCACAGGCTGGCACACTCCGTGAAACGAATCTGCGGCACTACTGCTTTTGACGGCTGTGAAACCTCGGCATCACGGCAGCCGACATGAAAAATCATGCACCAAATGCAACAAACAATTAACCGCCTCATGGAGTATCGCTCATCTAGGACGCTATGAAAAATCGGAACCCTGATCGCTCGCGGCAGAAGTGCTTCCTTCTGAAATAGATTTCGGCACCTCGCTCGATCAGCGAGGATAAATTCTTCATAAGTCAGGCCAACAGGAATATCCCCGAGGCACACGGCATTCGAAGAATCGACCGCAGCGTCCCGAGTGTCGTCATTCTTTCGCATAGAAAACCAATCCAGCTAGGATGCATTCCTGCTGAATGGAGTTCCGTTGTATGACTCCGCTGGCGGCTGGACAAGTCTCACCAAGGCTTTTGTGCTGTTCTCATAACTGAGTTCTGGTATGATTCAGCCTGACAGCTGACAGTTGGTGAACCTTCCTCACTCACGAATTCATGCGTGGGAAGTCAACAGCTTCGTTTCAGTGACATTTTTCCAACAGGCATCTCCCCCGAATCTCTTTATGCAATCACTGCTGTTTCGGACGTCTCTGGTCGCAGTCTTTCTCAGCGGATGTGGCGGTGATGCGGCACCGCCAACGTCAACATCAGGCGAAGCCGTCGATGAGGTGGATGCGGTGGAGTTACACCTGCAGGTCGTCACGTTCTGCGGAAACTGTCATGCCTGTCCTTCACCTGATTCTTTTCCTCGCGACGCATGGTTTAATGAAGTACAGAGGGGATTCAAGTTTTACGATGAATCGGGCCGCGAGGACCTGCAGCGACCACGTCCTGTTGATGTCGTCGATTACTATCGCGCAAGAGCTCCGGAAAAGTTGTCAACAGCAGTCACTCGCTTCAAGCCAGACTCAAGCCTGCAGTTTCGGAAAACTCAGTGGCATTCAAAGTCGGCTGGCGATTCTCCGATGATATCTGCTCTGACAATCCGTGTGTCGCAGGCAGATACAACCAAAAAGATTATTGCGTCCGACATGCGGACCGGGGAGATCGTTGAGATCACGCCCGGTCTGGAGAGCTGTACTGCCAGACTCATTGCAAAACTTAAACATCCGGCAAAAACAGTGTGCTGTGACCTCGACAGGGATGGAAAGGAAGACCTCCTCGTCGCAGAACTTGGAAGCCAACTGCCGTCCGACAATCGAGTGGGAGAAGTCGTATGGATTCGGTCAATTGATTCAGAAGTCCCCGAATCCCCCGTCGTGATCGCGGGCAGATTAGGCCGCGTCTCAGACGTCGTGGTTCTGGATGCGGACAACGATGGCGATCAGGATATTGTTGTGTCGGTCTTTGGCTGGCAAAAAACAGGAGAAATCCTGCTCCTGGAGCACGCTGATTCGGGGGGCAGTCCCTCGGCAGCCAGATTTTCGACTCATGTGATCGATGCTCGTCATGGCACTATTCAAACAGGCGTTTACGATATGAACAGAGATGGCACGCAGGACCTGCTGGCACTAATTAGTCAGGAACATGAACAGATCGTCCTGTTTCCGGGCAAGAGCGACGGTCAGTTTGATATCCCCCGGGTTGTTTTCGACGCCGGCGAGCCGGCTTTCGGCTCAAGCAGCATGGGGGTCGTTGATATCGACAACGATGGTGACCCGGATTCGATTTATACAAACGGTGATACGCTGGACAGTTATTACGTCAAACCCTATCACGGCGTCCACTGGATGGAAAACGAGGGAACCTTGCCGTTTCAACATCACAGGCTGGCCACTTTCGCGGGCGCGACCTGTGTGGTTCCGGGAGACTTTGATGGAGATGGAGATTGTGATCTGATCGCATCCAGCTTTCTTCCAAAAATCCTGAAGACGCAAATCCAACAGAGCTCCTACCCGACATTAATCTGGCTGGAGCAGCAGAAAGGGCGTTTCGATTCGTATTTACTCGAGACTGCGGAAGTGGGGCACATGGTAATACTTGCCGACGATCTGGATGCCGATGGTGCGTCAGACCTGATTGTTGGACACTACATTGACGGCTCTTATTCAGGGACGCCTTCCGTCAGCATCTGGTGGAATCGCAGAACGAAAGCTAGTCCGGGAGAACGAGGAGTTCAGGTCGATCTTCCCTGATCACAAAACGACCATGGACCGGGATGTCGTCAAAACGTTGAATTGAGCGGTTTGGCCAATGCACAACAAGTGAAAAATGAGTCCCGCTGCCAGGGAGCGAAACAACCATCCGATTTTCATTGCTTGCCTGAAATCCGCTGCCCGACACCAAAAAATAATAACTCGTCTTGCCGGAAGAGATCACCTCCACCATAGCTCCGGTGGGGATACGTTCGGATTGCTGACCTATCAATTTCAAAGAAACGCCCATGCCGACGGCTTCGCTCAAATTCGTCAGGAGAGCGGCGGGACTTCCTGCGTGAGTCACACACAAGTCTTCTCGCTGATCACCATTCCAGTCGAGCTTTGCTACAGCCCGCCCGTAATTACTTTTCGAAAAGTAGGCCCCGGCTTCGGATTCCTCACACAGCAGAAAACCATCAGAGCCATTATTACGAAACATCTCCCCCTTCATTGCAGATCGGATACCAAGTTTCGAGTAGTCCTCAAGGTGCCCGTTCGAGATAAACAGATCCAGATCCATGTCAAGGTCTGCGTCCAGAAACTGTGTTCCCCACCCCATACTTTGAACGCTGATCTCGCGCAAGCCATGGGTACGCGTTTGGTCCAAAAAAAAACCATCTTGCTGCTGAATAAACAGACTGTTTGGCTGTCCGACAAAATTCGTAACGAACAGATCAAGCAGCCCGTCCTGGTTCACATCACCCGCAGCGATGCCCATACCGGCCAGCGGAAGTCCATCATCGCCAAACTCCACGCCACGAAAGCGGCTTTCAGTCATAATACTTTCATCCTCACCGGATGTTTGAAACTGCATCAGGCGATTGGGAGTCGTGTCATTGGCGACAAAGATGGAGTTGCCCGTCTCCGGTATCAAGCGTCCGGCAATAATTCCCATCCCTTTGCCGATCATGCCCATGGAGTCGGCGTCAGGGCTTACTT
>JBDNHX010000103.1:0-6894 GCA_041688565.1 Planctomycetaceae bacterium | reverse complement strand
GCTTTGCTGCCGATGCCGGACATGCGATAGCCGCCAAACGGATGTCGCTGCACGAGTGCTCCCGTGATTTCGCGGTTGAGGTACAGATTGCCCACTTCAAATTCGTTGCGGGCTCGCCGCAGAGTCAACGGGCTGCGACTATAAACGCCACCTGTCAGTGCGTAGCGTGTCCCGTTGGCAATGTGGAATGCTTCATCCAGGTTTTTCGCTCGCATGACGGAGAGCACAGGACCAAAGATTTCGTTCTGGGCCAAGGGCGAAGTTGGATCCACGTCCATAAAAATGTGCGGGGCAACGAACGTGCCCTGCTTTGCAAACGGGCCGGCATCCATCGCCAGTGCCAGAATACCACCATGTTCTGGATCGACCTTTTTGATCGTTTCCAGAATTCGATCACGAGCTTCTTCGTCAATCACCGGACCGATCTTTGTAGCTGGATCATCCGCAGGACCAATTTTCAGGCTCTTTGTGGCGTCAACCAGGCGATCGACAAACTGCTTATAGGCGGACTCAAGCACGATGACGCGGGAACAGGCGGAGCACTTCTGACCTGCGTATCCGAATGCGCTTTTAATCACACCGACGACCGCTTCATCCAGATCAGCGTCGTCATCGATGATTATTGCATTCTTGCCACCCATCTCCGCGATGACTCGACGAACATTTTTCTGACGCTTGTCCGTATCCGCCGCCGCGCGGTTAATTTCGAGACCCACATTTTGAGAACCTGTGAAGGCCACAAGATCCACATCCGGGTGGCTGGCCAGAGTTGGTCCGATGTCCTCGCCAATGCCCGGTACAAAATTGACCACACCATCGGGCACGCTGGAATTGCGGATGATCTCCATCAGCTTCGCGGCAACTACGGATGACTGTTCAGCCGGCTTCATGACGACCGTATTTCCGGCAACGATTGCCGCCACTGTCATGCCCGTCAGAATCGCGAATGGAAAGTTCCAAGGGGCGATCACCGTACAGACTCCACGAGGCCGGTACATGTAGCTGTTGTCTTCGCCCAGAAAGTCGCATTTTTGCGGCGCACCCAGACGCTTCATTTCATGAGCGTAGTACATGCAGAAGTCGATGCCTTCTGCGACGTCGGCATCGGCATCGAGCCATGGCTTACCGGTTTCAAAGATGATCCAGGCGGCCAGTTCCAGACGGCGTTCCCGCATTTCGGCTGCCATCAGTTCCAGGTATTCGGCTCGTGTCTGAACGGGTGTTGCCGCCCACATCCCAAATGCGCGGCGAGCCGCTTCGATGGCGTCTGTTGCCTGATCCACTGTGGCAGAAGCCACGCGACCGATGATCTCCGATGTCTTTGAAGGATTTCGCGAAACCAGAGTCGCGCGGCTGTCGCATGACTTGCCGTCAATAATCAGCGAATAAACTTTCCCGAACTGATCACGAACATCGGACAACGCCTGAATCATTGCCTCGCGATTTTCTTCCTTCGTGAAATCGACGAGCGGTTCATTATTGAAGCCTGGACGAGGAACTTGCGGAACGGGCGGTTCGGTGGCGGCGTGACTGGATGGCTTCATAAGAAGTTTCTCGACAGCAATGTGTTCGGTGAAGCTTTGGCGGAGGAAAGAATCGTTGGAAGTATTTTCCAGCAGACGACGCACAAGGTACGCCATGCCGGGAATGAGTTGGCCAAACGGAGTATAAATTCGGACGCGATGGCCGCGTTCCAGAAACAGCTGAGCCTGTTGATCGCCCATGCCGTACAGCATCTGGATTTCCATGGCTCGGTCGGGGACGTGCAGCTCTTCTTTCAGAGCCAATCCGTGAGCCAGGCTGCGAAGGTTGTGGCTGGCCAGAGCGGGCCTCAGCCACTGATAGTTTTCCATCAGGATGCGAGTCAGTCGTTCGTAACAGTCGTCGGACTGCCACTTGCGGCGGTAGACAGGAACCGGCCAGCCGCGATATTCGGCCACGATATTTTCGTAGTCCCAGTAAGCTCCCTTAACCAGACGAATCCAGATTGGAGTCCCGCGTTTTTTTGCCCACTCCAGCATCGTATTAAGATCGGACTCAGCGGATTCCAGATAGGCCTGCACAACGATTCCGCAGTCAGAATAGTCCCGAAATTCGTCCTCCATCATGATGCGTCGAAAAATCTCAAACGTCAGCGCGCGGTAATCATTCTGTTCCATATCAATATGGACATAAGCATGCTGGGCTCGAGCTGTTCTCAGGATTGGGCGCAGTCTTGAGGAGACTCGGCGAATTGTGCCTTCAGCGTCGATCGGAGCGAACTGACTGTCCAGGGCTGACAGCTTGATGCTGATGTTGACTCGCGGGATCTGGCCTTCATGGTCGCTGTCCAGCAGAAGATCTTCCGGCCAGTCGTTGACCTGCTGTGACATGCCGGTGATCAGGTCGATGTAAGCCTGCTGGTATCGATCGGCTTCGCCATCGCTGATGATCGCTTCGCCCAGAAGATCGAGAGTAAAGGCAAAGCGATTGCGTCGCATCCGTCGAACGGATGCAAGAACCTCGTCAACGGTGGACCCGCATATAAACCGGCGAGCCATTCTTGCGGCATTGGTGCGAGCATTGAATGCGAGTGCTCGGCTGAGGATCGTATTGCTGGTTGACAGATCCAGACCCAGTCGCGCAGCCCAGGGCAAATGGTCGCGCACCTCTTCGAAGTATTCGTCCAGATGGCGGGCGATTGAAGTGTGGTCCTTCAGCATCGGCAGAACATCGACAAAGCGAAACATCTGCACTTTGACGGCTTCATCCCCCATGGCCCAGGACATCAGGCGGTCTTCCCACCATCGCCCGTGGAAAATCGAGGGCGACCGATGTTGAACTCGTCCAAAAAGTTCGTGACCGATTTCCTGCGTACGCTGCTCGATGCGATCGCGCGTCACCGGAGATTTTGCCGTCGACTTTGCTGCGGCTTTCACGACAGTCGGTGTCTGGGACTGTTCAGCGGCCTTCGCTGCTGATTTTGCTGCCTTTTTTGCCATAACGTCTCTGGAAGGAGCGGTCTTTGTAACTGAAGGAAGAAATCATGGTCCTTAAGAACCGCGAACTGAATTCGGTGGTCCCGCCAGCGGTGCCGCTGATCCGGGCGACGTGCAAATGCAACGGATTCTCGCGGCTCTGTGATTCCGGGCGAATTCTACGGGCATTCGCAGTTTGGGAAAGAACGGTCGGTCGAATTTCGGCGCTCGATTCACGGATTCCCGAAACAAACTGCTCGTCAGGCAGGGATTGACTCATTTTGTAGCGGAACGCGCCAAGCGTTTCGGTTTTCTGCTTGAGAAGCCAGACTTCCGAAAGCCCTGGCGGCTTCCGCCAGGACGATTCCCCTTCAAATCGAGTGCCATTGGGCTCGAAGCTTCAGTTATTGGACCGTTGGTGAAATTGGCCCACTCGCTGGCGCTTCGAGCTTGTATTAGGGGGTCTTTAAAGGCGGGACACTGGACTGCAAAAAATCACAGCCGTTCAAAGCTGGAGAATTCCTGGATCGCAAGTCGGGAAGCATCAGGCTGACGCAGCCGTCCGGCGTGCCTCCTACGTTGTGTATTCTGAATTCAGACGGACATATTCCTGGGTCAGGTCGGAAGTCCAGAACCGAACGGCTTCGCATCCAGAGCATGGTCCGCCAGAGACCGAGAGCTCCAGATGCACATCGCGGTTGGTTTTCAGCTGTTTTGATAAGCTGGCGGTGTCAAATGGGACCGGAGTTCCTGCCAGATAAACCTGAGTCCCATTGATCCGCAGGGAGACGAATGCGGTGTCGAAGTCCACGTTGGCATAACCGGCGGCCGACACAATTCGGCCCCAGTTGGGGTCGCCACCCGTGACAGCTGTTTTGACAAGCGCACTGTCGGCGATTTCTTTGGCCATTCGGTACGCCTGATCGCGAGATTTCAGACCGGAGACATCGATTGTGATGAAATGGTCCGCGCCTTCTGCGTCGCGAATGATGTTCTTCGCAAGAGCCTGGCAGACATTCTGAATTGCTTCACGCACTTCCGCAAACTCTTCAGGGGAAAGAGGTCCGCTGGCAGCGCCATTGGCCAGGAGCAACACCGTATCGCTGGTGCTCATGTGCCCGTCGACACTGATGCAGTTGAAGGTTCGGTCGACGCCGTATCGCAGGGCCAGGTCGCACTGTTCGGGTGAGAGCTGCGCGTCCGTCATCACCACTGCCAGCATCGTCGCCATGTTCGGAGCGATCATCGCTGCCCCCTTGCAGACGCCCGAGATGCGTACTGACCCGGAGGCTGTTTTTACATCGACCGACGTAAGTTTTGGAAATGTGTCCGTGGTCATCATGGACGTGGCTGCGTCCAGCAGATGCTGGTCGGATGAGCCCAGCGATTTGACTCCGTGAGGTATGCCGCCGAGGATCGTCGGCATGGGCAATGGAACGCCAATGACTCCGGTTGAGCACACAAAGACGGATTCTGCAGGGCAACCAAGTTGTTCGGCCAGAGCAGCTGTCATCGTCTTTGCGTCGGCAATTCCTGGTGCGCCGGTGGCTGCATTGGAGTTGCCTGAATTGATGATGACGGCTCGGCCGCTTGTCGAGGGAACTCGAGACTTGGAAACAATTACAGGTGCGCCGCAGACGCGGTTGGTTGTGAACACACCGGCGACCGCAGCGGGACGATCAGACACAAACAAAGCCAAATCGGGTTTTCCGCTGGCCTTGATCCCACAGGTTGTTCCGGAAGCCTGAAATCCTTGGGGAAGACTCGGCTGCTTAGCGACGGTCACAGACAATTCCTTTGTACGACAATCTCAGCCTCAGGTTTTGAGGCCGAATGAGAGTGGAAAATAAAGGCGAGCGAGCAGGCGGAATCGTGGCGAACGGCTTCCGCGGGTGCAAGGCAGTGTTTTTCAGCAGGACAGCATGCCCATGCGCTGATCGAGCCCCAGCATAAGATTCATGTTCTGAACCGCCACGCCGCTTGCACCTTTGATCAGGTTGTCAATCGCGGCGAAGATCACCAGTTGATCCCGATTGAACCGAACCGTAATGTCACAGAAGTTTGTGAAGGACACGTCTTTGGTGGTCGGGATGTGATCAACGATGCGAATAAAAGGCTGGCCCGCGTAGAACTTGCGAAACACATCCAGCAATTCCGCCTGAGTGTGCTGGCCGACAAGTCGCGGATAAATCGAACAGAAGATTCCTCGGTCCATGGGCATCAGATGAGGGTTGAACGCGACCTGCACTTCAGAGCCGCCGACATCGCTCAGCACCTGTTCGATTTCCGGTGTGTGACGATGCTTGCCGATACTGTAAGCCGTGACGGATTCGTTACATTCGGAAAACAGATTCGACAGTTTCGGTGTCCGCCCTGCCCCGCTGATGCCGCTTTTGGCATCAATGATGATACGGGTTGGTTCGATTACTTTGCCTGCGAGCAACGGGGCCAGAGCCAGAATGGATGTGCTGGTGTAGCAGCCTGGATTGGCCACCAGTTCAGCTGCCGGAATTCTGTCGGCGTAGATTTCCGGAAGGCCGTAGACGGTGGTGCTCAGGCGAGTTGGATCGGTATGGACATGTTCGTACCATGTTTCGTAGACGCCCGGATCCTTCAGGCGATAGTCGGCGCTGAGATCCACAACTCGGCAGCCGGCGTCCAGAAGCTGAGGCACGGCTTCCATGCTGGCGGTGTGCGGCAGGCAGCAAAAGGCGATATCGCACATCTTCCCAGCCTGTTCGGCGGAAAGGTTCTCACAGCGAAGATCATAGAGCCCGGTCAGCGACGGATGGATCGAGCTGATATGGGGCTTCGAGTCCTGCCGCGTTGTCGCGGCCACAACCTCCGCCTGCGGATGCCTCGCCAGAATCTTCAAGAGTTCCAGAGCCGTGTAACCAGTCGCACCAAGGATCGCAACGCGTGCCATGAAGATCGCCGTAAATTGTGTGTCAGGGAAATGCTCGCCCTGCGTGAGCATTTTGGTCGAATGTGATCGGTCGAATCTGAACAGTCAACGCTGATCGGCCATGCCCGACTGGGGCGAAACTTCGCCTGGACACTTTCCAGCCGACCCCTGCTGACAAAGTCCGAAGGAAAAGGCTGACATCCTGAACCCGGTTCGGGTCCGAGACGCAGCGAAAATTTCTCCGGAATCGTCAAATCGCAGGGGAGATGAGTATAGGACCCTGCCCTGTTCACTCAACGACTGTCGTCCCGACGCCGCGAACTTTCCGCAGATTCGGAGGCATCCGGAAAATCGTCAGTCGCTTCTCAAAAGGTAAACAGGCCGTCATTATATTAGTTCCTGCGGGATGTCGATCCATCAGGCTCAGAAGTCGCTGGGGCCGGGTCGATCACCCCCGAACCAATTTCTGAGACCGCTTCTTCATCGAAGTGCAGTCGAAAACAACGACGTCCGACCGCTTCAATCGTCGGGCTCCTGGCGGCCTGTTTATCACCTTCTCACTATTTTCTGGACCTGGTAGTCGAAAAATGGCAAATGTCGCATCACTCGCCTCCGCAGCGCTCAGCGCTGGCAATGGTATTCTCCGACTGGCTCCCACATGGGTGCCTCGGTCGTTTCTTCAGCCGGGCCGACGCCTGAAGCTGCATCCGGATGACTACTATGCACTTGGAATGCACCGTGGCGGCATCGATGAGCGTTGGTTCGGTTCGACGACCGAAGCGGCAAACGACAACCGCAATCCTGATGAAGGTTTGTCGTACGTCGTGCACGAAGGTCAGCGATTTCTGCTGCGTGATGCTGTTGCCGAATTGAAGAGCGAGATCATCGGCGACCACATCTGGAACACGTTCAAGAAGTGGCCGGTCTACTCCAAGTTCTTCGACAACATGGGCCCGATTCCTCACCACATGCATCAGAACGCCGAGCAGGCGAAGTTGGTCGGTCAGGAAGGGAAGCCCGAGAGCTATTACT
>JBDNHX010000542.1:0-5897 GCA_041688565.1 Planctomycetaceae bacterium | reverse complement strand
GGAGCCCCAAAGGTCGTGCTGGCGTCAACCGACTTCTCCGAAGCCAGTCGCAAGGCCGTTCTCCACGGGCTGTGGGTGGCCACGCAGGCCAACGCCGATTTTCACTTGTTGCATGTGTTCGATTCGATGGATATCCCGGAAGACGTGATCGCGAAGGAGTCGCGATACGCGTCATTGCGGCGGGAAATTAACGAGGACGCCACGCAGCGTCTCGAAGCATTCGTGCAGTCTCTGGATACGGACCACAGCCGAGTTCACTCGCACCTGTCATGGGGCACTCCCTGGAAAGAAATTTGTCGAGCGGCTCAACATCTAAGCATCGACTTGATCACGCTGGGAACGGTCGGTCGAAGCGGAATCAAGGGGGTGCTTCTTGGAAACACAGCGGAACAGGTGCTCGGCACGTGCGACTGCAGCATCCTGACGGTGAAGCCTGATGGATTTGTGTCTCCGATTGAGGCCGCATCATGGTCACTACACCCTGGACCGAGTGACAAACAATGAACTCGCAGGAAACTGAGGTGACCGCGTACCGAGATGAAGCGGCATTCCGGCGCGACTATCCGCTCGTCTGGTTTCTGACTCTGGTCGGGCCGTTCGCGTTGACCGTCGGCGTGCTCTTCGTTCTCTATCAGCTTGCTGGACTGAACGCAGTCTGGCAACTGGTCTCGACGGCGTTTGCGACGTTCTTCTTTTTCGGCAAGTTTGTTATTCTGGGTGGCAGTGAGGGAGACCTGCTGGAGGTTCGCGGATTCTATACGGCAGAACAATTGGTAGTCCTCGTTCTGTACATGGATGTGATGACCGCCTCGGTTCTGGCGTTCCATCTGGGCTTCCTGTTTCGATTCCCCGTGTTAGGTCGAAAACTGAAGGCACTGGTTGAAGATGGTCAGTTCATCCTGCAGTCGAACCGATGGATGAAACGAGCGACGTTTTTAGGACTGGTGGCCTTTGTGATGTTTCCTTTGGCTGCGACAGGAAGTGTGGGTGGTTCGATCTTTGGTCGGCTGTTGGGAATGAGTCGACCTGGGACGTTTACGGCGATCGCCATCGGAAACTTGCTGGGATGTGCGCTAATGTATTTCGGCAGCGAGCTGATTACGCGACATCTGGATCGAGACAACCCATTGCTCATGATCGGTGGTGTCGCCGTGATCGCCGTCATCCTGTGGATGCTCAACCGTCGCTATCGTCAGTTTAAATCGCGGCATGCGGCGGATTTGTCCCATGACCAGCCTGAACCGTCTACAGAGATTGGCACGATGTGAGAGCGTGCGGCTGAACCCGAAAAGTAAAATCGAAAGACACTGCAATGAAAAGGCTTGAGAACATGTCTTTGTTTTCACAGCCTGACGGACGGCACACAGAGTGTGCCCTGCTGCTTTCTGAACGGTATTGGTGCCTGGAGACGGTGCCGATGACGGCAGGGCTCGTTTCTCGAACGACGGGATAACCTTGCTACTGGCGGAATCCGCCAGCCGGAAATGGTGTCGGCTTCGATTATCGCCGGACGAGCCACCGTCCACAATACGGCTCACAGCGACAGGAAATTCATGAAGTCGAAACGAGACGTTTGTAACTAAAGGAAAATTGCGATGCGAATGCTTCAATCTATCTTGCTGGCTGTTGAATGTCGTCGTGTGGATGATGCCGCTGTGGATGATGCCGCTGTGGATGCCGCCGTGCGACTTGCAAAAGCGTTCGGTTCGAAGTTGACTTTGTTGCACGTCGTCGAAGCAACCCATCCGGCGATTCAGCTCTATCGAATGCAGGATACTGAGTCATATATGGGCAAACTTTCAAACTACCTGGCAGAGATGCAGGTGACGGTGGCTCGGGCAGTGGTCAAATTAGGAGCGCCGGCACAGACGATCATTGATGTGGCGCAGGAACAGAATGCCGATCTGATTGTGATCGGGGCTGGTGATCGAAAGAACTCGGCCGTGTTCACTTTGGGGCCCATTGCTGAAGCGGTGACAGGCCACGCTCCGCAGCCGGTGCTGGCCGTTCGGCCCGGTGATCCTGAACTGCAATTCAAGAAAATTCTCTGCCCGGTGGATCAGTCGAGAACTTCATTCCGGGGACTTCAAAATGCCGTGCGGCTGGCGAAAGCCATTGGCAGTGAGCTGTTTGTTTTGTCCGTGATTCCCGAAGTGAGCTGGCTCACGGCAGCGGCCGAAACCGGCGTTTTAACCGATGCCAGGCTTGAGTATGCCACTGAGTGGACTCAGGAGTTTGAACAGTTCCTGCAGAAGGTTGATTTTTCAGACGTCGCATGGAAAAGTGAAGTGCGGTACGGTGTTCCTCAGGAGCAGATCGTAGCCGCCGCGAAGGAACTTGGATCAGATCTAATCGTCATGGGGGCGACCGGTCGAGCGGGACTTGTGCAGGTGCTTCTCGGAAGTACAACCCGGCGGCTGATGCGAGACATGCCATGTTCATTGCTGACGGTGAAACAGGATGACATGCTGGAAGAATTATTCGATAGCAACCTGACCGAGACCTCGCAACTTATTGATTCGAGCAGCAAGATGAGAAGCGAAGGGTGTGTTTCATGAGGTGGTCCTGGAAACTCGGTGAATTCCGCGGCATCGCAGTGAAGATGCATGCCACTTTCCTGATCCTGCTGGCCTTTGTTGTCATAAGTCACTGGTCTGACGGTCATAGCATCGAAAAAACGCTGGAAGGGGTGGGGTTTATTCTGGCCCTGTTCGGTTGTGTGGTGCTTCACGAATTCGGACATGCGCTGATGGCAGCACGGTTTGGCATTAAAACGCGAGACATCACTCTCCTGCCCATTGGTGGTGTCGCTCGCTTGGAACGCATGCCGGAAAAACCGGTGCAGGAACTCTGGGTGGCTCTTGCCGGCCCGGCCGTCAACGTGGTAATTGCGACGGTTCTGTTTGTGTGGATCCGGTTCACATCGTCATTCACGCCACTGGAACAACTCGACGTGACAAGTGGCTCGTTTCTCGAACGGCTGATGGTGGTCAATGTCTTCATGATTGTTTTTAACATGCTTCCCGCGTTTCCGATGGACGGCGGACGAGTGTTAAGGGCGCTGCTGGCAACAAGGCTGGAGTATTCACGCGCCACTCAGATTGCCGCGAGCGTGGGGCAGTTCATGGCACTGATGTTTGCCTTCATGGGGATCCTTGGGAATCCATTCCTGATATTTATCGCGCTCTTCGTCTGGATCGGTGCAGCGCAGGAAGCGAGTATGGTGACTATGAAAACGGCGCTGGCAGGCATCCCGGTGAGTCGCGCGATGATGACCGACTTTCGCACGTTGCAACCAAGTGATTCTCTGCAAAAAGCCATCGAACTGATTCTGGCGACTCCGCAGCAGGATTTCCCGGTTGTGGAGGATTCGCGAGTCCTGGGGATTTTTCCCAGCCGCGAATTGATGATGGCATTGCAGCAACGTGGTCCAGACACGCTGGTGCAGGATGTAATGCGTCGCGATTTTCTCTCACTGGAATCCAACGAGATGTTGGATTCCGCGCTCGCTCGTCTGCATGCGGCGGAATGCTGCCTGACGGCTCCGGTGATTCATCGCGACGCACTGGTCGGGCTTCTGACCGCAGAGAATGTCGGTGAGTTCGTGCTCATTGCCTCCGCTCTGGGTGAGCAACGGACCCGGAATTTGACCGCAACGTCATAGGCTTCTAGCAGAACAGTGTTGCCGATTTAAATTCTATTTCGCCAGAAAAAATTGCAGCCCTTTTTTTGGTTTCCCCGTGCGAATGAACTGCTGAGGTCTGTCCAGGACAATGATACTGGCGATGATGCGGGTTGTTCCCGAATACCTGGCAGAAAAGGCGAGCGGTTGGGCGTCAGCCCTCCGAGTGCGTTTTTTCCGGTTGGGCGGAATCGAATTATTAACCACGGATCACACGGATGGGAATCGCAGGGGGAATGCCTGTCAGCGGAGCGACAGGTGTACGGTACACCCGTCGCTCCGTCGACGGGAACTGGCCAGGCAACTCGCCGCAGCCATGGGGTCGCCGTTCTTCACGAGATTCCCAAAGAACAGGACAAGCAGACCTTCATCCGGTCTTCGATCAATAAAGAATCCTGCAACTGGCGGAATCCGCCATCAGGAAATGGTTTGGGCTTCGATTATCGCCCGACGGTTTGCAGCCCATACTCCGTCACAGTGAGCTCGAAAAGATGTCACATTACAAAGGGAACAAAGATGCAAGTTACTCGCCCAATCATGAAAACGGTGTCGGTCTTTGTCACGGTGACTGCAGTCGTCGCGCTGGCGTGGTTTTCTGAATCGCCGGGCCTGAGTAGGACTGCCGCCGGCCAGGATGAGAAGAAGGCAGTTACGCCTCCTGAGAAAGAGGAGGGTTCCGGAGACAAGAAGGATGACCCGGTGGGAGGTCTGCATCGATTCATGCGGCAGAAAATGCAGGCCTCGAACCTGATTCTTGAGGGACTTTGTATGGATGACATGAAGATAGTTGCGTCTGGTGCTCAGACGCTTCTCAAGATGCCCAGCGAGGCCAAGTGGCGAGTCTCCAATGATATGATGTACCGTCGATACAGTACCGAGTTCGTGCAGTCCGTTGAGGAGCTGCAGAAGGAAGCGGAAGAAAACGATATTGATGGAGCATCAATGGCGTGGGTGAATGTGACAATGAAGTGCCTGAAATGCCACAAATGGGTGCGGAATACTGTGCTCGCGGATTCTGAGGAATAGTTCTTTCCCCATGATCGGTCTAACTTCCGCTCAATGACGAGAGCTGCAGAACCGGATTTACCCGTTGAGCCTCAGGCTCAAGTCTTTTAGGAGATGATTACGATGCGATTCCTGCGCGTCACCGGCGTTCATTCCGGTTTGTTCGTTCTGATGATCATTGCGGCAGCGTTTGTGGCCCTGAAACCGTCCGAGGTGAAAACGTCGGCGGCTGTGCAGGTTGAAATCGCAGCACCCCCGGATAAGAATGTGATGGAAAAGTTCATGACTCGCAAGCTTGCAGCCGCTCAGCGAACTCTGGAAGGCGTGGCGCGGGAGGATCATGAACTGATTCAAAAGGCCACGGCTGAAATGATTGATCTCAGTCGTCAGGCGGCGTGGGAGCAAATGGCGAGTTACCGATTTGTGCAGGACACGACGGACTTTGTCGCTGCAGCGGAATTCCTGAGTCGCATGTCAGATGCAAAAGATGCCGAAGGAACGTCGCTCGGATTCGTGAGATTGACGATGACCTGTACTAATTGCCATAGACATGTCAGAACAGCCAGCGTTGCGAAACTGGACGGAATCTTCGAGCCGTTGAAGGCATCACTCATCGCGTCATCACCAGGTGGGGAAACTCGAACTGAGCCTCTCAGGAATTCTGAAGGGCAATGATTCCCGCAGCAAATGATATGGCCGTGCCTACGTCTCCCGGGGCGGTCGCGTCGGCAGGCAAGTCCGGCTTTGTTCCCGGCAATCAGGTGACTCTGTTACAAAACGGAGATGCCTTTTTTCCCGCCATTGAACAGGCGTTCGACCGGGCGAGGTATGAGATTTATCTGGCGACGTATATCTACGCAGATGACGCGACAGGACGGCAGATTGCTATCGCACTGAAACGGGCGGTGCTGCGTGGCGTTCGTGTCTATGTGGTGATTGACGGGTACGGGTCCAGCGATTTACCGCGGCCTATGCGCGACCAGATGCGGAAGGACGGCATCGAGTTGCGCGTCTTTCGGCCTGGGATATCGCCCTGGACATTGCGCCGTACACGACTCAGGCGGATGCACCGAAAAATCATTGTCGTAGACCGGGAGATCGCCTTTGTCGGCGGGATTAACATTGTTGACGACAGAATATCGGCGAGTGACATCGCCCCGCGTTATGATTATGCCGTCGTGGTTGAAGGGCCACTGGTGGATGTGGTTCG